>CAYMIL010000001.1:254344-290715 GCA_964390845.1 uncultured Candidatus Saccharibacteria bacterium | reverse complement strand
ATGACAGGGAGTAAGTCGTAACAAGGCACGGGTAGCGGAAGCTGCTCGTGGAGTATTTCAATTGAAACCCGTCTGTGTGCTTTTGCATGCAGACTGACAGTCGATTTCTGAATCTCGATCGAGTTCGGAAAGGATCGTTGCTTGATATCCTAAAAGAAGCATGACAGCAGGAAAGACTGCTCTGAACGGAACAAAATAAAGAATAGTATCTGAAAACCACCAGCATAACGCTGGTGGTTTTCTGTATATTGACAATGTATATATTTTATGATATACTGTATTTGTGTGCAGGAAGGTCTTGTACACGATGTTCATTTTCTTCTTCACCCTGAGTTGAAAGGAAAAAACAGGGTATGGTTCAGAACTCTGGTTTCGGAAACATTCCGTCGCGTCGTCCGGTGTCTCGTTCCCAGCACAAGGGGAGCAAGCTCCCTGAGCGTCGGTGGAATGCGAGTCCCACCGCCATGCGCGCGCAGGCTCGCGCGGACGCCAGTGCTCGGGCGGAGGTCAGCAACGCTGAGGCGGCGGTCGCGGTGGACCGCTTGCTCGCAAGCGGAGACCTCGATCGTGTCAGCGATCAGGATCTCGCCGCGGCCCGTGCCAACATTCAGAACGACCCGCTGACGCGTGTCGAGCTGGGCACGGACGGGTGGAACCGTTCTGCGTGAACTGGGTGGGGAGACATACTGGGCGCTGCGGCATCTTGCCGCAGCGCCCTCTTTCTTTTCTTGGTGGTAGAGTATACATTGACAGTATGTTTTTAATATGCTATTATTTCCTCAGTCCTGATGCGACAAGAAACAACGCGTTTCTGCACTCAGGTGATCTTTGAGGAAACTGTCATGAAGCTCACCACGATTGTGGTTTGCCTCTGTCTCATGTGTGTCGCTCACGCTCTGGCGGAGCCCACACCGGTAGACATGGACCGTCTCATCGCGGCACTCATCGAACATGAGTCTCACGGCGACGACAAGGCTGTTGGCGACAAGCACTTGCCTGCCCACGCCTATGGTCCGCTTCAGATTCGTCAGCCCTGTGTTGACGACGTTAACAAGCGCTTCGGCTCTGCGTATACCGCCAAGCAGTGTCTGGGCAACCGCGCACTGTCAATTGAAATCTGCAAGAAGTACATGCAGATGTACGCAACGAAGGAGCGTTTGGGGCGGGAGCCGACGTATGAGGATTGTGCGCGTATCTGGAATGGAGGTCCACACGGATACAAGCGTTCAAGCACCAATGCGTACTGGGCTCAGGTCAAGAAGATTCTGGAGAAGCTTTCGTAAATGACAGAAATGTTCGGTTCGTTGCAAGCGGGGACCGCTTGTGAAGTTCTTGAGGATGTATAACAACCACCGGCTCGGAGAGCGGGTGGTTGAGTTGTTTTTATGGCGGTTTTTTGCTAGATTTTATGAACATCGCATGGGCGTGGGTCCGTGCCGTATGCGCGCATAGCTCAGCTGGTAGAGCATTCGACTGATACTCGAAAGGTCCTAGGTTCGACTCCTAGTGCGCGCACCAGGTATGTGGGTAGTGTTGCGCCTTTATGGCGCCATTTTATTTCTATGGATATACGAAAAAAGACAAAAATTGTAGCAACGATTGGTCCAGCAACAGAGTCTGCCGAGATGATGGAGAGGCTTGTTGAAGCTGGTGTTGATGTCATACGACTCAACTTTTCTCATGGTGATCATGTAGAGCATGGACGTCGTATTCGCACAGCGCGAGCACTTATGGACAAGCTCGGCCGAAGTATCGGTATACTCCAAGATTTGTGTGGTCCAAAAATTCGTATTGGAGATTTTGAAACGGAATCTATTGTCTTGAAGGAGGGCGAACTCTTTACACTTACAACACAGCCGTGCGTTGGGAACGTAGAGCGTGTATTCATCAATTATCCAACATTACCCAAGGAAGTACGCGTTGGTGGCGCCGTGCTCCTTGATGACGGTCGTAAGCGCCTTGAGGTTGTTGATATTAAGAAAAAAGAAGTTGTGTGTCGTGTTGTTGTTGGCGGTGAGATACGCGGTCGTCGCGGCGCAAATTTTCCTGGCGCATATTTGAAGATTAGCTCCATCACTGATAAAGATCGGGCGGATTTCGCATTTGCGGTAAAACATAAAGTGGATTTTGTTGCGCTTTCATTTGTTCGCCGCCCAGAAGATGTCGCAGAATTGCGAGATATGATGAAGCGTGCAAAGCTCGACGCGGGTATCATCGCAAAGATTGAAACGCCTGAAGCGGTTGAGCATATCGATGACATTATCGCGCTTGCAGATGGCATTATGGTGGCGCGTGGAGATTTGGCAATCGAGGTTCCTGCAGAACAGGTGCCGATGATTCAGAAGATGATTATCGAGAAATGTAACAACGTAGGAAAGCCAGTAATCACCGCAACACAGATGCTCGATTCGATGATTGAATCACCGACACCGACACGCGCAGAAGTGTCTGATATCGCAAACGCAATTCTTGATGGTACTGATGCAGTGATGTTGTCTGAGGAAACAACGCTCGGCGCGTATCCTGTAGAAGCGGTTGAGGTGATGACTCGTGTTGCTCTTGAGGTAGAGCGTGGTCTTTCTGAGCGATGCGATGTTGGTAGTACGCATACGCGAGGTATGGATGTTGTCAACTCTGTAACCGCCGCAACGGTCGACACCGCGCATGCGGTTGGTGCAAAACTTATTTTTGCACTTACCGAAACAGGATTCACTGCGCGCATGGTGTCTCGATACAAACCAGCACAGCTTATTATGGCGCTCTCTCCTCAGGCGCGCGTGTGTAGTAAACTTAATTTAAGTTTCGGATGTTGTCCCGTGGAAATTGACCGATGTACGACACTTACTGATGCTTTTAAAACAATTCGTGCTTTTTGTTTGAAACACGGCTTTGCCGAGAAAGGTGATACGGTGGTTATTGCCGCAGGCGCACCCTTTAATACAAAAAACGTGAAGACAAATATGCTTCTCGTTGAAGTGATATAGTAGAGGCGTCTTTTGCGCTATACTGTCTGTATGCGCGGGTCTCGTCGAGGTTTTACTCTTATAGAGCTTCTTGTGGTAATCGCCATCATTGCGATTGTGACTTCTGTCGTGCTTGCCATGCTTTCTGATACGCGGACACGCGCCCGAGAAGTGTCGATCAGGCAAAGTTTTTCCACTATCCGTCCGCTTTTGGAACAGTACTACAACGACAACTTCTCCTATGGAAGAATGTGCCAAGACGATACTCAGATACGGCGTGGGCTTGAGTCGATGTCTGATACGTATGGAGGAGGTACTCCTTTTCCAGATACGGGGACTTTTTTTAGGTGTTATGACGGTTCTTCCTCGTATGTTGTGTATCTAAAAGTTGGGGAAGGAGATTATAGGTGTTTTAGTTCATCGGATGTGGGTTTTTGGGCGAAAATAACCTCAACAGACGGTGATCTCAATGAATCATCATGCGGTAATTAACGACGCGGTATCAATGACGTACAAAGATTTTTTTAAAGGAAAACGAATTACAGTGATGGGACTCGGACTGCTCGGTCGAGGTCTTGCTGATGTTGCGTTTTTGGCAGAGTGTGGCGCGAAGCTCATTGTAACCGATATGAAGAGTAAGGAAGAGCTTGCACCCACTCTCGCAAAGCTCAAGAAGTATAAAGGTATCACGTATGTACTCGGAGAGCATCGACTCGAAGATTTTCGCGACAGAGATATGATTCTTAAGGCCGCAGGCGTGCCACGAGATTCGATGTTTATTGCAGAGGCGCGTGCGCAGGGTATTCCTGTTGAAATGGACGAATCACTTTTCGCTAAGTGCGCTCCAGACATAACTATTGTTGGGGTTACAGGTACGCGTGGTAAGACAACAACAACAATGCTTATTCACCACGTACTGACGACAGCGCGTCGAGAGATGTCTTGGAAGCGGGCGGTATGGCTTGGGGGAAATATTCGTGGCATGGCGACACTGCCGCTGTTAAAGAAAGTAAAAGCTGGAGATATTGTAGTGCTTGAGCTGTCATCGTGGCAGTTGCAAGGTTTTGGTGAAGCTCATATAAGCCCGCACGTATCAGTGTTTACAAATTTTCTCGACGATCATCTCAATTACTACAACAACGATCGCGATGCGTATTGGGCGGACAAGGCAAACATTTTCTCTGCTCAAACAGGTAGGGATTTTCTTATTGCTCCAAAAGACTTACTCCAGCATATTCAGCGACGATACCCAGATTTGAAGAGTCATTGCGTCGTACCGCTTGATATTCCGCGTTCGTGGCAGACGGTGCTGAAGGGCGAGCACAATCGTCGTAATATTGCCCTTGCTGTCGCCGCGACGAGCGTCTTTGATATTGATGAAAAAGTTGTAGAAGAAGCGGTCGCTTCTTTTGAAGGTGTCGAGGGTCGGCTTGAGCTTGTGCGAACCGTGAATGGAATTTCTATATATAACGACACCACGTCTACCACGCCAGATTCACTTCTCGCGGCACTTACTGCACTTGGTGGTGAGCAGGGTGGAGAGAAAAATATTGTCCTCATCATGGGTGGTGCAGATAAAAATCTCGATATGGAACCAGTCGTTAGGCGTATACCAGAATTTGCTACAACCGTTGTATTGCTGTCTGGGAAAAATACAACGGGGTCTGAGAAGATAAAGCCGCTTCTCAACAGCTTGGAGGATGTTCATGTGGTTGAAGCTGGTGGGGTAGATGAGGCCCTTGCGCGAGCGTTCTTTTTTGCTCGGCCTGGCGACACCATTTTGTTTTGCCCTGGTTTTGCATCCTTCGGTATGTTTCAAAACGAGTTTGATAGGGGAGATCAATTTACTAAGGCAGTAAAGAGGCTGAAGGTGGTATAGTATGTCCATGCAACACATCCACTGTATCGGTATTGGCGGAATAGGCATCTCTGCACTTGCGCGCATGTTGGCCCACGAAGGAAATCGTGTGACTGGCAATGACTTAGAAGAATTCCCAATGGTTTCTGCGTTGCGTGCTGTGGGTATCGACACAACGCTCGGCACCGACCCTTCGGTGATTCCTTCTGGCGTTGATGTGATTGTCTACAGTATCGCATGGACAACACTTGCGCCACACCTTCTCGAGCATGCGCGCACTTTGGGTGTGCCGGTGTTATCGTATCCAGAAATGCTCGGAAAAATTTCTCAGGACAAATATACAATTGCAATTTCTGGTACGCATGGAAAAACAACAACGACAGCAATGCTTGCGAAAATCTGTATCGATGCCGGCCTTGATCCAACGGTGATTGTGGGTAGTTTGCTTTCAGAACAACAGAGCAACTTTGTGCCAGGGAAGAGTAAGTATTTTATTGTTGAAGCATGCGAGTATCGCCGATCGTTTTTACAGCTTTATCCGCACATACTTGTTGTTACAAATATTGATGACGATCACCTCGACTATTACAAAGATATTGCGGATATACAGTCAGCGTTCAATGATCTTGCACGACGCGTCCCCGCTCAGGGTTTTGTTGTGTGTGACAGTACAGCAGAGTGTACCGCACCGGCGCTCGGTGGTGTTGTTGCGGGTGTGCGTGATTACATGACAGAGGGTGCACCCGACGGACTTCGAGTCCCTGGCGAGCACAACAGAAGTAATGCGCGCGCGGCCCTTGCGGTAGCGCGCATACTCGGTATTCCAGACGAGGTCGCGCGCGCATCTCTCCGCTCATTCAACGGCACATGGAGACGTTTTGAGTATAAGGGCACAACTCGCGGTGGTGCGCTTGTCTACGACGATTACGGACATCATCCAACAGAAGTTGAAGCAACACTTCGTGGAGCGCGAGAACTCTTCCCAGACAAGCACATTACGGTAGTATTCCAACCTCATCTCTATAGCAGAACCAAAGAACACCTTGAACACTTTGCACAGGCATTTGGTGCGGCAGACGAAGTTATTATTGCGCCAATTTACGCTGCTCGTGAGCCTGCAGACCCGACAATCTCATCTCAGATACTTGCCGATAAAATACAAGCCGCTCATGCTGGGACCGTATCTGCTCCCGAAGACATTGCTTCGTGCGTGGATACATTGACTGCGCTCGATTCTTCTCATGTGGTGATTACAATGGGCGCTGGGGATATTAACAAACTCCGTTTATATGTATAATGTGTCCATGATTTCGAAGAACCAACTCATTCTCATACTCGGTATCTGGATTGCATTCATTGCTGTATTCGGAGGATTCCCGAGTCCGTATGAAGAAATTATTTATGTACTATCCGGACTCACTATTTCTACGCTGTCATTTCTTATGGCGCGTCACAAGCGTATTCATCGACGTGTTGGCACAAAAAAACCTCGCTCATCAGAGGCGTTTGTAGAAAGTTCTCCGTCTGTGTTGCCAGTAGAGGAAAGTGAGCCTGTTGCTGAAGAGCCCGTTGCGGATACACCTGCACAAGAAGAGGTTGAAGAAGTGGTAGAGCCCGTTGTGAGTGAGGCGGTTGTTGAAGCGCCGGTTGAGGCTAGTAATGAGGAAAACAAACAAGAGCTTTCTTAGGACATGGCGGTAACTCCAGAGATACAAAAGTATGGCGGCATTGCAATAGTCTGTAGTCTTTTGGTTGTCGTGTCTGTCGCATCGCCACGTTTTTTTGCGACAAAGTATGATGTGGATGTAAATACGGCGGCACCTATTGCCGCACGCGCAGATGTGGCAGATGTATCCGCGTTGCCACCCGTGGTGCATTTGCCAACACCAGATCCTCTCAAAGCAATTTATATGAGTCAGTGTGTTGTCGGTACAAAATCATTTCGAGAAAAACTCGTGAAGATTGCAGACGATACAGAAGTAAATGCAATTGTTATTGATATAAAAGATTACACGGGGAAACTTTCGTTTGATGTAACAGACCCACAACTCACTGCCGCGATTTCAGATCAGTGTGGGACATCTGATATGCGTGAGTTTATTCAAACACTCCACGATAAGGGTATATATGTGATAGGCCGCGTAACAGTTTTTCAGGATCCATTTATGGTAAAGAAGCGTCCAGACTGGGGCGTGCAGAGCAAGTCGACTGGTACGGTATGGAAAGACTTTAAAGGTTTGAGTTTTATTGAAGTGGGTGCGCGTGAATATTGGGACTATGTCGTGGCGATTGCGCATGAGGCATACAACGTCGGCTTTGATGAGGTTAATTTTGACTATATCAGATTTCCTTCGGATGGAAATATGGATGATGTGCTTTATGCTCATTCTATTGGCAAAACAAAACCACAGGCACTTGAAGAGTTTTTTGCATACCTTCATGACAAACTCAAAGACACAGGCCTCGTTACTTCTGCAGATTTGTTTGGTATGACAACCACTAATACAGATGACCTCAACATTGGCCAGGTGCTTGAGCGGGCATTGCCGTATTTTGATTACATTGCTCCAATGGTGTACCCATCTCACTATCCGAAAAATTTCAATGGGTGGGCAAATCCAAACAATCATATTTATGAGATTGTGCACATGTCGATGGAGCGCGCTGTAGAGCGTGCGAATGCGCTTGATGCGCGCATCGGAGTACAAGAAGCGGTGAGTACGTCAACGCCTCCACTACCACCACTTCCGTCTTGGTATACAGGTGGCTCTGCGCACAAACTCCGCACATGGATTCAGGATTTTGATTATGGTGGTAATTATGATATACCCGAAATACAAGCTCAGATTCAGGCGAGCTATGATGCGGGTGTTGATTCGTGGATGATCTGGAGTCCAAGTAACAAATATACTATTGGTGCACTGAAGGCAGAATAGATGCGGACTTCGTCTGTGTGATATACTGTGTCTAGTTCTACGCGTATGAACCCGAACGCAATCACATATTTTGGGCAAACCGATTCCCGAAATCAGAAAGTCTCCTTTGGTATAAAAGCGAAAGACCGCTCGCGTCATGTGTACGTCATTGGAAAAACAGGCATGGGAAAATCTACCTTGCTTGAAAACATGGCGGTGCAAGATATTAAGAATGGGGAAGGTATGGCATTTATCGACCCACACGGCAAGACCGCTGATTTGCTTCTTGAGTATGTGCCAGAACACCGCATACAAGACGTTATCTACTTCGCTCCGTTTGATACAGATTTCCCAATATCATTTAACGTGATGGAGGACGTTGGTCCCAACAAGCGCCATCTTGTTGCCAACGGCCTCATGAGTGCGTTTAAAAAGATTTGGGTCGATGCATGGTCGGCTCGTATGGAGTATATTCTCAACAATATCCTCCTTGCTCTGCTTGAGTATCCAGACTCAACACTCCTCGGTGTCAACAGAATGCTTGCCGACAAAGAGTATAGAAATAAAGTAGTCGACAATGTGTCTGATCCATCTGTGAAAGCCTTTTGGATTGATGAGTTTAATAAGTACGGAGAGCGTTATATGCAAGAGGCGGGTGCGGCTATTCAAAACAAAATTGGTCAGTTTGTGTCGAATCCTCTCGTGCGCAACATTATCGGCCAGCCAAAATCGACATTTGATATCCGCAAGGCAATGGACGAGCGCAAGATTATCATCGTCAATCTCTCCAAGGGGCGAGTAGGTGAGGCAAATGCAAACCTTCTGGGAAGTATGCTCATTACAAAAATCTACCTTGCGGCGATGTCACGCGCCGATGCTTCTGAGGCTGAGCTCAACAAACTCCCACAGTTTTATCTTTTTGTGGATGAATTTCAAAACTTTGCCAACGAGTCGTTTGCTGATATTCTTTCTGAGGCTCGAAAGTACAAGCTCAATTTGACGGTCGCCCACCAATACATCGAACAAATGTCGGAGGAGGTGCGAGCCGCTGTCTTTGGTAACGTCGGCACAATGATTGTTTTCCGTGTTGGTGCCTATGATGCAGAAGTGTTTGAGAAAGAGTTTATGCCGGTGTTTACTGCAGAGGATCTGGTCAATCTCGGCATGTATCAGATTTATCTGAAGCTCATGATCGACGGTGTTACCTCACCACCATTTTCGGCGACAGGTTTGCCGCCAATCGCAAAACCTGAACAGCTGTTTCGTGAGCAGATTATTGAACATTCTCGACGTGTCTTTGCGCGTCCACGCAAAGAAGTGGAGGACGATATCTTTAAATGGCACGAGCCTATTTCCGCATCACCGCAGAAGCAGTCTACAAAACAGCAACCTCGTTCTCCTGAGCAAGCTCGTCACTCGGAGCAGAGGCGAGAAAAAGCTCCGCCGACACCAGAGATGCCTCAGCAGGAGAATCCGTTCAAACATCTTCACGTTGCTCCTGATGGGAAAATTGAGATAAAAGAGCCTGCGCCACCACAGACAGTATCGCTTGAACATTTGAAAAAGAAAGAGAAAAAGCCCGTTGATAAAAAAGTGCCAACACCAGAAAACATTTCGAGTCTCAAACAAGCGCTCGCATCGGTTATACAAAAACCAGTAGAGCCAGCACCCGAAAAGATAGCTCCTGAGAAAAAAGAGGAGCGCGCGCCTGCGCAACCTAAAGAAGTTCCGGAAGATGTCCTTAGAAAAGTACTCGATATATCACAGTAAGACTGCTCATGAAAAGAATACTCATATATTCACTCTCGTACCACCCGTTTATCGGTGGTGCTGAAATTGCCATAAAAGAAATTACCGATAGAATATCGCCTGGCGATATTGAATTTGATATGGTCACACTGCGCTACGACAGGAGTCTTCCTCGCGTGGAGAAGGTGGGCAATGTAACAGTGCATCGTATCGGTTTTTCCATGAACAATCCAACGATGGAGGATCTGGTCTCGTTTCCAATGTACCTTAATAAAGTATTATTTCCGCTCATGGCATTGTATAAAGGTATTGTATTGCATCGAGCTCGGCCATATCATGCTGTCTGGGCGATGATGTCGTACATGGGATTTCCTGCCTTGCTACTGCGTCTGTTCACCTCGTTGCCGATGTTATTGACACTGCAAGAAGGTGATACCGTCGCACACATTACAAAGCGCTGGAGAATTCGCGCGGTGTATCCGCTATACCGTCGTATTTTTAAGACAGCATCAAAAGTGCAGGCGATTTCGCGATATCTCGCACACTTTGCGCGGCAGATGGGGTATACGGGCGTGGTTGAGGTGATTCCAAACGGTGTTGATGTTGAAGCGTTTGCTCGTGAGTACAGCGAACAAGAGCTTGGTACGTTGCGGTGGGAGTTTCATAAACAGCCCGGGGACATTTTTTTAGTCACAGTATCTCGGCTTGTTGAAAAAAATGGAATTGCCGATGTTATACGCGCGCTAACATTGTTGCCAAACCACGTTCGGTTTCTGGTTATTGGTCCTGGACCACGGGAGCGCGAGCTCAAAGAACTCGCGCAGGGGCTTGGTGTGGCAGAGAGGGTACACTTTATTGGCTCTGTCGAGTACAAAGACGTTCCTCGTTTCTTGAAAATTTCAGATATATTTATTCGTCCGTCATTGTCTGAGGGTATGGGCAATTCATTTATTGAAGCAATGGCCGCAGGTATTCCTGTCATCGCCACACCTGTTGGTGGTATTCCTGATTTTCTCACGGATCGAGTGACAGGTGTTTTTTGCAAGGTCAATGATCCAGAAAGTATTGCCGTGAGCGTCAATAAGATTATAGACAGTGATGAGCTACGTGCGGCGATTACGCGCAACGCAAAACGTCTTGTTGCGGAACACTACGACTGGGAGGGGGTAGCTAAGGCTATGCACCAAAAGGTCTTTTCGTGATAGGGTATACGGTATGAAGATTCTCATATGTACGGGGATTTACCCGCCACATCTTGGTGGTCCAGCTCAGTATGCTGTTGGTCTAGAGCAGGCATTTAGACGTCGAGGCGACAGTGTCTCCGTGCTGACATACGGGGTAGAGCGCAAGATTCCAGTTTTTTTTCGGCACGTACTCTTTTTTTTCAGAACCCTTGTCACTCTTCGTGGTGTCGATATGACGATTGCACTCGATACATTTTCTGTAGGTGTTCCATCTGCGTGGGCGTGCCGACTTTTGGGTAAAAAAATAATTGTGCGAGTGGGAGGAGATTTTATCTGGGAGCAATATGTAGAACGTATGCGTGAGCCAGTGCTCTTGCGGGAGTTTTATATACCTGCTCACATGTCGCGTTTTTCGCTTAAGGAGCGCATCATTTTCTTTCTGACACGTCAGATGTTTTCGATGGTCGATGCAATCGTGTTTAGTACTGCGTGGCAGAGAGATATTTTCCGTGCACCATATCGTTTGGATATGAGGAAGGTCTCTATTATTGAGAATTTTTATGGCCCCAAGATAGAGTATCGTCCTGTTCAAAATGAGCGGAAGGTTTTTGTTGCAACTGCACGAAGGTTGTTTTTAAAAAATCATGATATGTTGAAGCAGGCTATTGAGATGGCGCGCGCAGTTGACCCGAGTATTGATGTAGATTTTTCCAATGTACCCCACGAGAACTTTTTGAAAAAAATTCAGGAGTCGTATGCCGTCATTCTCGTGTCGTTTGGAGATATAAGCCCCAATATGATTCTCGATGCAATTCGTTGCAACAAGCCTTTTGTTCTCACGAAAGAAAATGGACTTACGGATAGAATTGGCGATACAGCATTGTATGTAGATCCGTGCAGTGTGTCAGATATCACAGAAAAAATTCTTGCACTTTCTTCTCCTGAGGTATATGAGAAACAGCTCCATGCGTTACAGCAATTTTCTTTTGTGCATACGTGGGACGATATTGCTCATGAGTTTATAAAACTACATATGCCACACGCATCATCTCTATGAAACCACTTGTTATTAGCATAGGAACAGACCGAAAGTTGCTTGAAGAAGGAAGCGCTGTCGCGCGCCGAATAGCGACGTATGGTTTTGCTGCCGAGGAGATACACATTGTAGTGTGCGCGCTTCGTTCCTATGGGAAAGATCGTGTGCGCATTGCACCCAACGTGTGGGTATACCCGACGTACTCTCTTTCTCGATGGTTGTATGTCTACGATGCATTTCGCATTGCACGTCGCATCGCGCGCGAAAGAAAGCATGCACTTCCTGCACTCGTCACTGTTCAAGACCCATTCGAGTGTGGGCTTGCGGGACTTTTGGTGCACAGGAGTACAGGATTACCTCTCGAGGTGCAGGTG
The DNA here is from genome assembly GCA_964390845.1 of uncultured Candidatus Saccharibacteria bacterium. Taxonomy (GTDB): domain Bacteria; phylum Patescibacteriota; class Minisyncoccia; order Phycocordibacterales; family CALRHW01; genus SICJ01. Next base: position 278,636 of record CAYMIL010000001.1, on the reverse strand, counting down.
CATACTGATCCAACATTTTTTCAAAGAAAATCCCTATTATCTCTGATGCGTTCTGTTATTGCGCACTTTGTGTTTGCTCATGCGCGTTGCGTCCGCGTTGTATGTGAGTTTCTCAAAGATACTGTAGAAAAAAAGTTCCGTGTGTCTGGTGAGAAGATTCACGTCCTTCCAGTGTATATAGATACCGAGGTGGTTCGTGGTGCACCTCCAGATCGTGAGTTTAGAAAGCAACTAGGATGGAGTCATGTGATTGTCTGTGTGGCACGTTTGATGCCAGAGAAAAATGTGAAGCAGGCGATAGAGGTACTCTCGCTTGTGTGCGCAACCTATCCCGATGCCGGTCTTGTGGTTGTTGGTTCTGGTAAGGAGGAGGGTGCATTGAAGCGTCTCGTGCAGAAACGGGGTCTTGTGTCGCGCGTCGTGTTTCTCGGATGGCATGCACAACCAGTGTCGATAGTAAAAGTGTCGGATGTGTTTTTGCAGACGTCGCATGTTGAGGGATATGGTATGGCGCTTGTGGAAGCAGGGCTTGCGGGTACGCCTGTGGTGACGGTGCCGGTTGGAATTGCGTACGAACTTACGCATGAAAAGGATGCATATGTGTGCGCGCACGGTGACACATCGGCATGTGCTCATGCAATCATGACACTTTTTGAGCGTCCAGAAATACGAGAAGAGATGGTAGCGCATATGCGCCAGACACTGTCTCAAAAAATTCTCAGTAAGGATGCATATATACAAACACTGGGAGAATGTTGGTCTGCGGTAGTAACAGCTACACAATGAACATATTAATTGTTACACAAAAAGTTGATAGAGATGATCCAATTCTCGGGTTTTTTCATCGATGGATTGAAGAATATGCAACACGATGCGAACGCGTCACGGTAATTTGTCTGTATAAAGGAAACTATACATTGCCAAGCAACGTAGAGGTGCTGTCGCTTGGCAAAGAGCTTGGACTTTCTCGTGTGGCCTATATAAAAAACTTTTATACATATATTTGGAAATACCGAGCACGGTATGATGCGGTGTTTGTGCACATGAATCATATCTATGTGTTACTTGGAGGTCTGTTGTGGCGTATGCTTAAGAAAAGGATTGTATTGTGGTATGTCCACAGGATGGTGTCATGGTCATTAAGAATCGCTGAACGAATCGTGCATGTTGTGTGCACATCGTCATCTGGAGCGTTCAGAATTGCTTCTCCAAAAGTACGTGTTGTGGGACATGGTATTGATACGCGCACATTTGTGCCAGCAGAAGCTCATGGGTCGGCCCGTGACACACTTCGCGTGGTAACAGTGGGCAGAATCTCACCCATAAAACATCTGGATTCTATGATAGAGGCAATTGGTGTTTTGATACAGAAAGGTGTTTCTGTGCACCTCGACATTATTGGGGGTACGATAGGGCACGATGATGTAGTGTATGGCCGAGCGTTGAGAGCGCTTGTCGCTGAGCATGGGCTGGAGTCACACGTTACGTTTGTGGGAAGCCTTTCCAATTATGTATTGCCCGAACGTTTGGTGGCGTACGATATATTTTTGAGTATGTGTGAGACAGGAAGTTTTGATAAGGCGGTGCTTGAGGCAATGTCTTGTGGAATGTTGGTCATGAGTCCCAACGAAGGTTTTGCGAGCGCATTAGCGCCACATGGTCTTGTTGTTCGTCCGCAGGATGCGCAGGATGTTGCTCGTGTTTTAGAGCGGGTGTCTACCCAACGAGACCAGTGGAGTACCATTGGCGCAGATCTCAGGAATTTTGTGATTAAAGAGCATTCTCTTGATACACTAATAGACAAGCTTATTAAACTATTACGTTGATAGCGAATATATGAAACAGGTTGATAAAGCGCATTATGCATTTGAAAAATATTGCTACCCAGACAGGTGGGCGAGCTATTATTATCAAATTAGGGAAATTGTGCAAACCAATCCGCGGTCTGTTCTCGAGGTCGGCACTGGTGATGGTGTTGTGAAGCAATATATTCAACATAATACCGATATAGCGTATACAAATCTTGATGTCGCAGAAGATCTGAAGCCAGATATTCTTGGTTCGGTTGACGCAATGCCTGTGCCGGATGAGAGTTTTGATGTTGTGTGTGCATTTGAAGTGTTGGAGCACATGCCCTTTGAACTGTTTGAAAAAAATGTACTTGAGATGGCTCGTGTGGCAAAACGGTATGTACTTATCAGTCTTCCGCATTTTGGTCCACCAATAAAGATTTCTTTTAAGGTACCGTTTATGCGCGAGTTTGTGTTTGCAATAAAGGTGCCATTCCCGATACAGCATATATTTAATGGAGAACACTATTGGGAGATAGGTAAAAGGGGATATCCACTTTCAAAGATTAAGGGTATTCTTGCTAAGCATTTTGTACTAGAGAAAGACTTCGTGCCTTTTGAAAACCAATACCACCATTTCTTTGTATTGAGGAAAAAGTAACGTTTCTTCTGCGTTGAAAATACCCCCTCTCTGCGTTATAGTGGTAGGCATATCCGATAATCCCTATCATTATGACCACGTTTCTCCGAAGACTGATTATTGCGGGCTTGTTTTCAACCCTATTAGCACCCTTTGTTATTCTCAATGATTTCTTCTTTCCATTTATCACAGGGAAGGCTTTTTTCTTCAGAATTGTGGTTGAAATTATTTTCAGCGCATGGATTGTTTTGATGCTTCTTGATGCGCGGTATCGTCCAAAATTGTCATACATGTTGTATGCCTTCGCTGGGTTTATTGCTGTGATGACACTCGCGGACTTTTTTGGAGCAAACGTATACAAAAGCTTCTGGAGCAATTTTGAACGCATGGAGGGTCTCTTCCTGCTGTTTCATCTCTTTGCATATTTTTTGGTGCTTGGAACAATGTTTACGACAGAGAAGATGTGGAACAGCTTTTTCAAATCGTCTCTTGCTGTGAGTATTGCACTATGTGTGTTTCGAGCTCTTCCGCAGTTGTACGGAGGCAGTGAGATTTACCAGAGCTCAACGCGTATTGATGGAACATTTGGCAACGCGGCATACTTTGCGGCCTATCTCTTACTCCATATTTTTGTAGCGCTTTTCTTTTTGGTGCGTTCACAAAAAAACGCACAACGTGTTATGTATGCCATCGCACTCTTTGTGCAGATGTACATACTGTATTTCACACAGACTCGAGGAGCGATACTTGGTCTTATCGGCGGTTTGGGTGTGGCCTCTCTTGTTGTTGCAATAGGTGAGCGTCAGCACAAAAAGATTCGCATGGTCGCAATTTCTGGCCTTGTCCTCGTTGCACTTGCGGTTGTTGGTTTTTATTCGATACGCACAACATCGTTCGTGCAATCACAGGACACACTCAAGCGCCTCTCAGAGATTTCTCTCAATAAGCAGTTTTTGCAGAGTCAGGGTCGATACTATGTGTGGGCAATGGCAGTAAAGGGTTTTACTGAGCATCCGATTCTTGGCTGGGGTCAAGAGAATTTTAATTATGTATTTAATGAGCATTATGACCCTGGCATGTATGGTCAGGAGCAGTGGTTTGACCGTACGCACAACGTAGTACTCGACTGGCTTATAGCGGGTGGTGCACTCGGACTTCTCTCGTACTTGAGTTTGTATATTGCGGCACTCTACATGATCTGGCGCACGACAGGAAAGTTGTCTGTGGCGGATAGGGGAATTCTTACAGGCTTGCTCGCCGCTCATTTTTTTCAAAACCTGTTTGTGTTTGACAATCTTACGAGCTATATGATTTTGGTTTCTGTGCTTGCATATGTCTATGCAATACAAACACCAGCCACTGCTCGTGTGTTTCTTGCGTCATACAAACCTCGAGAGACAACGGTGCAGACAATTATTGCGCCGATTGTGCTTGTTGTAATGTGTGTGGTTATGTACGCGGGTGTTATCCGTCCGGCTCAAGCAAACATGTCGTTGATAGACGCGCTGACGCCGCTTCCAAGTGGACAGTATGATGCTCAGAGAAGTTTTGATGCATACCAGAAGGCGTTGTCATATAACACCGTGGGTATTGCTGAAACACGCGAACAACTTGTGTTTTTTGCGCAACGTATCGCTGATGACGCCACGGTACCTATCGAACTTCGAGAAAAAATATTCAATCTTGCTGCTTCTGAGATGAAAAAGCAGGTCGCAGAAAACCAGACACCCGATGCGCGACATCATTTGTTCTTGGGGAGCGTTCTTGCTCGGTACGGTGCGTTTGATGAAGCGATGAGCAATTTCAATAAAGCACTTGAGCTGAGTCCAAACAAACAGACAATATATTTTGAGATGGTGAGTGCTTATCTTGCAAAAGGCGACATGAAGTCCGCGCTTGAGATTGCAAAAAAAGCGTTTGATCTTGCGCCATCGTTTGAAGAAGCTCGGGTGAAGTATTTTATAGTTGCTATTGCAATTAATAATATGCAACTTGCTGACAGTCTAAAAGATGGGATCAGTGAACAAGTAATGACAACGGACAACAGAATTCTTAATGCGTATATGTTTGCAAAGCAGTATCCTCGAGTCATTGAGATTCTCAAGAATCGGGTCAGTGCTGATCCGCAAAATCCACAATTGCGACTCTCACTTGCTGCGGGGTACCTTGAGGCAGGTCAGCGTGAGGCGTCTATTGGGGCAATTCAGGATTTTGTGAAGCTCGATCCGGCAAAGTATACAGCGCAGGGCGACTATCTTATTAGTGAAATTCGCGCAGGAAGGAATCCAACAAAAAAATAGCGCTTGACTTTTTCTTTCTAATCTGCTAATGTTCCGATTGTGAGCGTAAGCATGTGCTTTCGCCAAAACAACGAATGTCTGCGTAAGGCCCCGCCTCGTGCGGGGTTTTGCGTTTTTATAGACAGGGCTATAATAAGAGAGCGGTTGTGTTGAGCCGTGGTCGGCGACAGCGCTCACATATACATAGACATTTGTTTTGGAGTTTGCACCGCCGACCGCGATTCGACGCAACCGCTGTATCATGCACATACAGCGCGACGTTTTACTCTCTTCCCATACAACATTTAAGATCGGCGGACCATGCCGATATTTTGTTGTCGCAACTTCGACCGAAGATATCATATCTGCTATCAATCTCGCTCGTGAAGAACGTATTCCGTGGATGGTGCTTGGTGAAGGTTCAAATATTCTTGTTGCTGACAGTGGGTTTAATGGCGTCGTGATTTGTTGCAAGCTTCGTGGTGTTTCTTGGAATGAGCGTGGAGAAGGTGTTGTAGAGTGTGTGATGTCTGCGGGAGAGCACTGGGATACTGTTGTAGAGCAGTCTGTTGAGCGTGGTTTGTCTGGATTTGAAAATCTATCTGCGATTCCGGGGACTGTTGGCGCGGCGCCTGTGCAAAATATCGGCGCGTATGGTCGAGAAATCAAAGATGTTCTTGCGTGGGTTGATGTGCTTGATACGCGCACATGCACAGAGCGCCGACTTTCTGCAGATGAATGCCAGCTGTCCTATCGAATGAGTCTCTTTAAAAAACCAGAGGGTGCACAGTATATTGTACTGCGTGTTGCCTGCGTGTTGCGTCGGGATGTTGCACCAGATAGCTCATATGCAGACGTGCGTGCATGGTGTGGTGTGCGAGGCATTGTGACACCAACTATCGCAGATGTGCGCCGTGCAGTTGTGGATATTCGCCGCAACAAACTTCCAGATCTTTCTGTTTGTGGCACTGCTGGTTCTTTTTTTAAAAATCCAGTTGTGTCTTTTGATGAATACGAGCGTGTTCGTGCCACATTTCCTACTGTTGTTGCGCATGATGCGCCAGAGGGTAAGAAAAAAATTTCTGCAGCCTGGCTGCTTGATGTTGTGTGCGGATACAAAGGTGTGCGTGTCGGTGATGCAGGTGTGCACGAACGTCAGTCACTCGTGTTGGTAAATTATGGCAATGCAACAGCAAAAGATATTATGTCACTCGCGCACGCGATGCAATTGTGTGTGAAAAAAAATACACACATCGATCTTGTTCCAGAAGTTGTGATGATTGGTGAGCATAGTTATCCACATGTGCGCGCATAAATTTATTGTGTTTGAAAATTATCTGCCTCATAATTAGATACGTGAGCGTTCCGTCATAAAAATGGTCGTTGTACGGAACATCGTTACAAATTTTAAATACCGAATATCATGGCAAAGAAGAAAAAATCTCCTGCAAAAAAGAAGACAACAAAAAAGGCAAAGAAGACAACAAAGCGAAAGTCTTCAAAGCGCCGACGATAGTCTTTCTGTCAGGTCAGAAAAACGAGTACTCAGAAATGAGTCCTCGTTTTTCTTTTGGTCTGACGATGTGGTACAATACGCCCACATATGTTTTTAATTGATTCAATATTTGGTTCGTCAAATGACCGCGCAGTGAAGCGGTTTCTTCCAACTGTCGAAAAGATTAATGCTCTCGAGCCTTCCTATGAGGTGCTCGGTGACGCGCAACTTTCAGAGAAAACCGCAGAATTTAAGAAGCGTCTCACAGAGGGTGAGACGCTCGATAGTCTGCTTCCAGAAGCGTTTGCCCTTGTGCGTGAGGCGGCAAAGCGCACACTTAAACAACGGCATTTTGATGTACAAATGATTGGTGGCATTATTATGCACCAAGGTGGTGTGTCTGAAATGCGCACTGGAGAAGGGAAAACATTGGTGGCAACATTGCCAGCATATTTGAATGCACTTGAAGGAAAAGGTGTGCATGTTGTTACGGTGAATGATTATCTTTCTCGTCGCGACGGCGTGTGGATGGGACAAATCTACTCACTGCTTGGTTTGTCTGTTGGTGTTATCAATCACGAGGCGTCATATGTTTATGATCCGCGCCACACTGAGCTTGATGCAGAACGCGACGCGGTTGGTTCGTTTAAAGTTGTGCACGAATTTTTGCGACCAGTAACACGTCGCGAAGCATACGCTGCCGATATTACATACGGCACCAACAATGAATTTGGTTTCGATTATCTACGTGACAACATTGAGTACGATGTTCTTCGTTTGCGTCAACGAGAGCACCACTTTGCAATTGTCGACGAAATCGATTCGATTTTAATCGATGAGGCACGCACACCACTTATTATTTCTTCACCAACAAGCGACTCAGAAGATTTGTACAAGACATTTGCGGGTATTGCGGCAAAGATGGTCAAGGACAAGCATTATACTGTAGACGAAAAACTTCGAGCCGCTCCACTTACAGATGAAGGTATTAGTTTTGCTGAAAAACTACTTGGTATCGACAACATCTACACAGACAAGGGCATTAAGTATGTTCATCACCTAGAAACTGCCGTGCGCGCACAGGCGCTTTTTGCGCGTGATTCTGAGTACGTCGTGAAAGATGGCGACGTAATCATCGTTGATGAGTTTACGGGCAGACTCCAGCCAGGTCGTAGATGGTCGGAAGGTCTTCATCAGGCGATTGAAGCAAAGGAGGGTGTGGTGATTCAAAAAGAATCACGCACGTTTGCATCGGTTACATTTCAAAATTATTTCCGTCTCTACAAAAAACTTTCAGGCATGACTGGTACAGCGATGACATCCTCTGAAGAGTTTTACAAAGTATATGGACTCACCATCGTTGCTGTACCTACGCACAAGCCTCCACAGCGAAAAGATCAAAACGATTTAATTTTCCAAACAGAAGCAGGTAAGTTTAAGGCTGTCGCGCGTAAGGTTAAAGAAATACATAGTACGGGTCGTCCTGTCCTTGTGGGTACTGTCTCAATTGAAAAAAATGAGCTTCTTGCAAAGTACCTTGAGCGTGAAGGTGTTCCACATCAGTTGCTCAACGCAAAGAACCACGAAAAGGAGGGAGAGATTATTTCTCAGGCTGGAAAACGTGGTGGCGTAACCATCGCAACCAACATGGCTGGTCGTGGTGTCGACATTAAGCTTGGAGGCAATCCAGCAACACCTGAGGAGTATGAGGCGGTCAAAGCACTTGGTGGTTTGTTTGTGCTCGGTACAGAACGGCACGACGCTCGTCGTATCGACAACCAGCTTCGTGGTCGCTCTGGCCGTCAGGGTGATCCCGGCGAAACACAGTTTTTTGTTTCTCTTGAAGATTCATTGATGCGTATTTTTGCATCAGATACGATCAAGCGCCTCATGGGTCGTTTTGGCATTGCCGAAGACGAGCCGATAGAAAACGGTCTTATCACACGATCTCTTGAAACAGCTCAGACAAAAATTGAGGGCTTCAACTTTGACGCCCGAAAGCATGTGCTCCAATACGATGATGTTCTCAACTTCCAGCGAAAGACTGTCTACGAGCGTCGCCGAAAGATTTTGTTTAGCACCACAGAAGAGCTGACAGAGTATCTTTCTTCACTCGCTCAAACAATAGAAGACGAAGACACACGAGCTATTTTTGTGCAAAAGATGGCACACATTTCTGATGAATCGTTTGCACGCGCTGTTCGCCGTCTCATATTACAAGCGATCGACATGTTCTGGGTAGAACATTTGGAAATGATGGATTATATGCGTTCAAGTGTAAACCTTCGCGCGTACGGTCAACGTGATCCATTGGTTGAATACAAGAAAGAGGGTTTGAGACTCTTTAAAGAAATGGAGCAGGCAACAGAAGATGAGATTATAAAATTGTTGCCGAATGTTGCGGTAAATATGCATTTTGATACTCCTCAAAACCTCCGGGAAGTTCACGCGAGCGCGACAGCCATTGCTTCTGGAGATGGTGATCAGGTGAGTGCGGATACAGGTACTGTGCGCCCATCATCTACTACTCAAGCGCAAGAGATGCTTAACGCTGATGGTACTCCTGCAGGTAGAAACGACCTCTGTCCCTGTGGTAGTGGAAAAAAATACAAGAAGTGTCACGGTAAATAAATGATTGCCACACTGCTCCAATTTATTCAGACCGCTTTGATCCCGTTGGGGGCATGGGGTGTCTTTCTTGCATCATTTATTGAAGAGGTTGTTGCGCCAATTCCTTCGGCGCTTGTGATCACACTCTCTGGTTTCGTATTTCTCGGTGGCCCGCTTTCATGGCACACGTTGTGGGTTCTCTGTATGGTGGTTGCTCTACCTGCGGCCTGTGGTGTGACCGTTGGTTCATTGTTTGTCTATGGAATCGCATATGGATTTGGAAAACCGGTTCTTGTGCGGTGGGGGAAATGGCTCGGGCTTTCGTGGGCAGATGTCGAGCGTCTTCAGAAAAAGTTTGAAGTGAGTACTAACGACGAACTTGCGCTCTTTATCCTGCGCACATTACCAATCGTGCCGAGCGTCGCTATTTCTGCATTTTTTGGCCTCGTCCGTTTTGATAGTAAAAAATATGTTCTGTATTCTTTTCTTGGTACATACATCAGAGCGCTTATCCTCGGTGTCGTGGGTTGGCAGGTGGGAACATTGTATGTGGCCTACGCAGACTTAATCTCGCGTTTTGAAAAGATTGTCTGGGTAGTGCTTGTGGGTGGTCTTGTTGCCTATATAGTGTACCGCCTACGAACACAAAAGAAGGGTGTGATATAATCTGCGTATGAAAAAAGGACCAATCATCACAATTGTTGTAGTACTTGTTCTAATTGCGGGTGCGGTATTTCTTGCAATGATGCCAGACAAACCAGGTAGACTCGACCAGTTTGCGACATGTCTTAAAGACAAGGGCGCGGTATTTTATGGAGCGTTTTGGTGTCCGCATTGTCGAGAACAGAAAGCAATGTTTGGACGATCTGTGCAGTTCCTTCCATATGTTGAATGTTCAACACCAGATGGGCAGGGACAACTTCAGACATGTACAGATAAGGGGGTTCAGAGTTATCCTACCTGGGATTTTGTTAACGCAGAGAGAAAAGTAGGGACGCTGTCTCTTGAAGATCTCGCAAGTACTACACAGTGTCAGCTCCCATAACATGGCATATTTTGTAACACCACTTTTTTCTTGGCTTACACTCGTAGCTAATATTCTTTTGGTGCTTTTTATCTGCGCACTGGTATTTCGAAGCACGTTTTCTGATCGTGTGGTCATGTGGGTCGGCAAGCGGGCACTTGTGCTCTCGTGGATATTGTCGATGGGTGGTGTCGTGGGGAGCCTCTTGTATTCAGAGTTGGTGGGTTATGCGCCATGTGTATTGTGTTGGATTATGCGTATCCTTCTGTATCCTCAAGCATTGTTGTTGGGGCTTGGAATATGGTGGAGACAGACAGTGATTATGCCGTACATGTGCGCTCTCTCGCTCGTGGGTGGTCTTATTGCGTTGTATCATTCCTATACTCAGCTCGGAGGCAGGTCACTTACTCCATGTACATCACAAGGAGGTTCGTGTTCAAAGGTGTTTGTACTTGAGTTTGGTTACATAACGATTCCAATGATGGCATGTACGGTATTCGCACTTCTTGTTGTCGTTTATGTTGCATATCGTCGAGTATCGGCTCAGGTGTCTTAATAGGGTATACTAGATACATGAACGTACATACTGTGCAATTGGGTTTTTTTATAACCCTCATTAGTCTTGCGGTCGTATTAAACTTTTTTGTGTTTCTTCCGTATGTGTCGGTTGTGTTTCTTGCGGCGGTATTGGCAGTGTCCTTCCAGCCGGTTTATACTCGCATCCGTCGCGTTTGCGGTGGAAGGGAAGCGCTCGCCGCGTTTTTGTGTGTATGCATCGTACTTCTCTTTATTCTCGGTCCTCTTGCTTTGTTCGGAACATTGTTGTTTCAGGAATCTACGTCGCTGTATCAAAGTATTGCATCGGGAGAGAGTAGGGGGGTTGGCATGCTTGCTGAGGCACTGTATGGCGCAGAGCGTATGATACACAAAGTTGTGCCCCAGTTTCCTGTCGATCTTCACGCTCGTTTTGATGTAGAGCAGTATGTGGGTAAGGTTCTTGTGTGGTTTTCTCAGCACATGGCAGGATTTTTTTCTAGTATTGTGCGTGGTGTGTTTGGTTTTTTCCTGATGGTGCTTGCACTCTTCTATTTCTTTAAAGATGGAGGTCGGTTTGTGGGATCGGTCCGGGCGATTAGTCCGCTGTTTGATGGGCACGACAGCGTCATTCTTAAGCGTCTCGCGGATACCGTCAATTCCGTTGTTCGCGGCCAACTTGCCGTGGCGCTTGTGCAGGGTATACTCACGGGTCTTGGTTTTTTTGTGTTTGGTATTCCAAACCCCGTTCTCTGGGGCTCGTGTGCGGCTATTGCATCACTTGTACCAACACTCGGCACAGGGCTCGTGATTGCTCCGGCAATCATCTATTTGTATGTAACAGGTAGTGGTGTGCAAGCGCTCGGTCTTGCGGCGTGGGGTATCTGCGCAGTGGGTCTTATCGATAACGTCCTTTCTCCACTGTTGGTAAAGCGAGGCCTCAAGATTCATTCATTTGTTATTTTGCTCTCAGTCTTGGGTGGTATTGCATTGTTTGGTCCAATTGGTTTTATTGCCGGCCCTGTATCACTTAGTTTGCTTGTCTCTCTTCTTGATGTGTACCCAACACTGGTGAAGCGAGTGAAGGAAGGGGCAATGTAGATGCATCAATGAAGGATTCTGTTGTACAACAACATACGCAGGCATGGCATACACGTTCTGTGACTCAGACGCTTGCCGATCTGCATACAAGTGAGCATGGGTTATCTCAGAAAGAAGCTGTAGTGCGTGTGAATATGTATGGTGCCAACAAGTTACCAGACGCACCTGTCGATGGTCCTTTTGTGTTGTTTGCGCGACAGTTTAAGAGTCCGCTTATCTATATTTTGCTCATTGCAAGCGTTATTGTGATGTTTCTTGGTGAGCGGATGGATGCATATATTATTTTGTGTGTACTTGTTGCAAACGCGGTGATAGGTTTTTTGCAGGAGGGTAAAGCGCAGAACACACTTTCTGCACTAAAACATTTTGCAACAACTGATGCTGTTGTCTTGCGTGATGGGCGAGAGGTTGTGGTACCGGATACGGAGCTTGTACCGGGGGATGTGATTGTGCTTCGTGAGGGAAATAAAGTTTCTGCCGACGCGCGATTGATCGAGGTAAAGAATTGCAAGGTCGATGAATCTGCGCTTACAGGGGAGTCGGGGTCGGTTATAAAAGATACAGACACGATTGAGAAAATTGAGACTCATGTTGCAGATCGTCACAACATGGTTTTTAAGGGCACATTTCTTGCGACAGGTGCGGCGCGGGCGGTGGTGGTGGCGACGGGTATTACTACGGTGATTGGAGGTATTTCTCAAAAGATTGTATCTGTGGATTCTGAGGCACCTCTCAAAAAGGATATTGAAAAGCTGTCGCGAGTGCTTAGTATCACTGTGCTTGTGGCGAGTGTGATTGTATTTGCGATCGGGCTTTCTGCTGGCAACTCTCCTCGCGACATGTTTTTTACGTCAGTTGCGGTGGCGGTTTCTCTCATTCCTGAGGGGTTGCCGATTGTGATTACACTTGTCCTCGCTACGGGTGTATATCGTATGGCAAAGCGCAATGCTCTTGTAAAAAAACTTCAGGCTGTTGAGGCTCTTGGGCAGGCGCGTATTGTGGCAGTGGATAAAACAGGAACGATTACAAAAAATGAGCTTATGGTTGAGCGTGTGTTTGTGTCGGGTTCTATGTTTACCGTGTCAGGGAGCGGGTATGACGCAACGGGGGATGTGTTGCTTGGAGACGTTGTTGTTGATCCTGCAAACCACCCAGAATTGTTGTTTGCTGGAAAAATTGCAACGTTCTGTGCCGATGCGCGTGTTTCTTTTTTAGAAAAAGAAGGTGTGTGGAAGGTGTCTGGTGACCCCACAGAAGCCGCACTGCTTGTGTTTGGAGAAAAGGTTGGTTTTGATAAGGACGATTTGGAGCGAGAAGAACCACTTGTTCTCGATATTCCATTTGATGCGGTGACAAAATTTCACACGACGATACATGATGTTAAGGGTGCGTCATTTCTGACAGTGGTAGGCGCTCCTGAGGCGGTTATTTCTCGCGCGCACTTTGTGTGGGATAAAGGCAAAGCTCGAAAGATTACGGCGAAAGATAAAGAACTTTTTGAGTCGTATGTACATAATCTCTCTTGGCAAGGTTTGCGTGTGCTCGCGTTTTCGATGCATCAAGATGCCGGACACGCTATTTCTGTAGATACATTACCACCACTGACACTCGTTGGCTTATTTGGTATGAGGGATGTGCTACGGCCAGCCGTCGCTGATTCTGTGCGTATTGCCCAAGACAACGGCGTAACGGTCGTGATGATTACGGGCGACCACAAGGCTACCGCGGAAGCACTTGCTCGAGAGGCGGGTATTTTCCGAGAGGGAGACAAAGTACTCACGGGTGCGGAAATAGAGTCTATGACAGTACGGGAACTCTCGTCGCATCTTGGTGGTGTGTCTGTGTTTGCGCGTGTGACGCCGGAACACAAGCTCAACATTATTGAAGCGTATCGTCTGCGGGGCGATATTGTGGCAATGACAGGCGATGGAGTGAATGACGCGCTTTCCCTTGTTGCCGCTGATCTTGGTATTGCGATGGGTAATATTGGTACAGAAGTTACCAAAGAGGCGGCAGATATTGTGTTGCTCGATGACAATTTCAACAGTATCGTCGCCGCGATTGAAGAAGGAAGAAACATTTACGCAACGATTCGCAAAGTGCTTTTGTATCTCTTTTCTACAGGTATTGGTGAGCTACTTGTGGTTGTTGGGGCGCTTTTGTTGTCGTTACCGCTGCCGTTATTGCCAAGCCAGATTTTGTGGCTCAATCTTGTGACCGATGGATTCCTTGTGGTGGCAATGGCAATGGAGCCACGTGAAGGTTTGCTTGGTCATACCAAAAAGGTGAAGCGCGCGTTTTTTATAGATACCCACGGTATTGTGCGCATGATTATTATGGGTGCGGTGATGATGGTGGGCGCTCTCGTTGTTTTCAATGCAGTCCACGAGGCGGATATTGTGAAAGGGTGGACAATGGCACTGACGACACTCGCTGTCTTTCAGTGGTGTAATGCATGGAATTGTCGTTCCGAGTCGAAATCTATTTTTGGTGCAGGTATTTTCTCAAATCTTTATCTTGTTGGGGCGACTGTATTGGTGGTTGTCTTACAACTACTCGCAGTGTACACGCCATTTTTGCAGAAAGTGCTTCACACAAGTCCGCTTACGCTTGCCGAATGGGCTGTGGTAATTGCAGTGGCGTTGTCTATTGTTGTCGTAGAAGAAGCACGAAAGTATCTCGTGCGTTTGATGAGGGGGTTTTTGGGAAAAAAACATTTGCGCTCGACACTGTAGCGTGATATCGTGTTCGCATCATGAATACTCTACGCATTGTCACACATAATGGGGATTTTCATACAGACGATGTGTTTGCTACGGCCATTGTCATACTGGCTCTCGGTGAAGGAAAAAAAATAGATATTGTTCGCACTCGAGATGAAGAGGAAATAGCTCGTGCGGATGTGGTGCTTGATGTTGGGGGTGTGTATGACGAGCAGACTCGTCGTTTTGACCACCACCAAGAAGGTGGTGCGGGCGCTCGAGCAAATGGAATCCCGTTTGCTTCCGTGGGTCTTGTGTGGAAAGCATTCGGCGTTCAGCTTTCTGGAAATGATGACGTCGCCGCACGTATCGACACAAGACTGATTATGCCGATTGATGCCAACGATAACGGCGTTAACATCTACGACTCGCTTGTTGATGATGTGCTTCCGTATACGTTACAAGACCTTATTTCAGTATTCCGAGCGACATGGAAAGAAGATTCTGTAGGTATAAACGACAGTGCGTTTCTTGAGCTTGTCGAATATGCACAGAAAATCATTACACGAGAAATTCTTGTTGCAACTCACGCGCAGGAAGCAGAACATCTTGTTGAGGCAGATTATGAGCGTGCGGAAGACAAGCGCCTCGTTGTGCTTAGTGCAAAGTACCCGTGGAACGATGTGCTGATGCGTCACCCAGAGCCTCTGTATGTTGTGTACCAAGACGACGTGAGTGATTCATGGCGCCTTAAGTGTGTGCGCGCGGAAGGAGAGGTCTTTAAAAACAGAAAAAGTTTACCTCAGGCGTGGGCTGGTAAGCGCGGTGAGGATTTGGCGCGGGTTACGGGTGTGCCAGACGCACGTTTCTGCCACAACAAATGTTTTCTTGCCACGGCGTCTTCAAAAGAGGGTGCACTCGCCCTCGCTCGAATTGCCCTTGAAAACTAGGCAAAATAGGGTACTATGAAACCCTCATGGCATTTATTGATGAAATCAATCTCCATATAAAGGCGGGCGACGGCGGCAAGGGTGTCGTGCGTTGGCGCCACGAAAAGGGCAAAGATAAGGCTGGAGCTGCTGGTGGTAACGGCGGTCGAGGCGGTAGTGTCTTTGTTCGTGCTGTCCGAGATCTCGCTATTTTTAGAAAATATAAGCATGTCAAAGAACTTGTTGCGGAAAATGCTGGCGGAGGTATGCGCAACAGTATGCACGGCAAAAACGGTGAAGATCTCATCGTTGATTTGCCGATAGGTAGTATTGTCACAAATCTTTCAAATGGCCGAAAGGTTCAGCTCTTGCATGATGGGGAGATGGTTAAGATTTTGGAAGGAGGTCGTGGCGGTCTTGGTAATGAGCATTTTAAGGCTTCAACAAACGTACGTCCTCAGCAGTCTACTGAGGGAAGAGAGGGAGAAGAGGCAGATTTTTTTATAGAACTCGAACTTGTTGCCGACATTGGTCTTGTGGGGTTGCCTAATGCAGGTAAATCAAGTTTGCTCAACGCTCTCACAAATGCAAAGGCACAGGTGGGGAGCTATGAATTTACGACACTCGAACCAAACCTTGGAGATATGTATGGCTACATTATTGCCGACATTCCTGGACTTATCGAGGGTGCTTCTCAAGGAAAGGGGCTTGGACACAAGTTCCTTCGACATATCAAGCGCACCAATATTATCCTCCATTGCATCGCAGCCGACCAAGGGGATGTGCTAGCGGTATACGACACCATTCGAGCTGAGCTCAAACAGTATAGTGAAGAACTCGCCTCAAAGCGTGAAATAGTTTTAATAACAAAGACAGATACTGTTGATGCGAGCACTCTTGCCACTCAAATCAAGAAGCTTACGGCACGTAATAAAGACGTGCTCTCAGTGTCGGTCCTCGATGATGCATCTGTTAAAAAGCTCTCTGATGAGCTTGTGAGCATGCTAAGATAAGGATATTGCTATGGCCGAATCAGACTACACCCTTACTGTGGGCCTTGAAGTCCACGCGGAGCTCAAGACCAGAACAAAGATGTTCTGTGACTCAAAGAATGACCCCGAAGAGAAGCGTCCAAACGTAAACGTATGTCCTGTGTGCATGGGCCACCCTGGCACACTTCCTGTTATCAACAAAGAAGCTATTGCGCACGTACTTCGAATGGGGCTTGCTGTCGGGGGAGATCTCGCAGATTTTACTGAGTTTGATAGAAAAAACTATTTTTACCCAGACATTCCTAAGGGGTATCAGATTAGTCAGTACAAATATCCTCTTGTAAAAGGTGGGAATCTTGCCGGTGTTGCGCTTACGCGTATTCATCTTGAAGAAGATACCGCAAAGTCGAGTCATGATGAGGGCGATTACAGCCTCGTTGATTTCAACCGCGCAGGTGTGCCTCTTATGGAGCTCGTGACAGAGCCCGTGATCCATAACCCAGCAGATGCGGGTCGTTTTGCGAAAGAATTGCAGTTGCTCCTTCAGTACCTTGGCGCGGGAGATGCAAACATGGAAAAAGGAGAAATGCGTGTTGAAGCAAATATTTCTGTAAGTAAGACTCCAGGTGTGTTTGGTACTAAAGTTGAGGTAAAGAATCTCAATTCATTTAAAGCTGTAGAAAAAGCAATCGAATTTGAAATGCGTCGACACATCGAACTTCTTGAGGCAGGGGAGAAGGTTGTTCAAGAAACTCGCGGATGGGATGAGGGCGCGCAAAAAACATTTTCTCAGCGACTCAAAGAAGAATCACATGACTATCGATATTTTCCAGACCCTGATCTTCCAAAATTGTATATCTCACATGTCTCAGAGTTTGCTCCCGACGCACTGAAGGCGTCATTGCCAGAACTTCCGTGGGTTAAGCGAGAGCGCTTTGTAAAAGACTATGCTATGAAAGCAGAGGACGCCGACATGTATACAAAGGTACGCGGACTCGGTTCATATTTTGAAACAGTTGCTTCGTTTGTGGGGAAGGATGAAAAGCTTGTGAAGCTTGTGTCTAACTATCTATCCTCTGACTTTGTTGGTTTGGTAAAGACCTCAGGGGTTGATATTGATACTGTTCTTGAAAACCCAGCATCAAAGATTCCCGCGCAACAGTTTGCAACACTTATCGGACTTGTTGGAAAAAATGAATTGTCTTCACGCGGTGCAAAGGACGCACTCAAGGTTGTGTATGAAGAAGGGGGAGATGTTCTTACGATCATACAGGAAAGAAATCTTATTCAAAAAAATAATGCAGATGAATTGAAGGTGGTTATAGAAAAAATTGTTTCGGACAATCCTTCAGTAGTTGCTGATTATGCAAACGGAAAAGAGTCGGCATTGCAGTTTCTTGTTGGTCAGGGAATGAAGGCAACGAAGGGTTCTGCTAATCCATCAATGCTTAAAGAGTTGTTGCTCAGTATACTCAAGCGCTCCTAGTCTTCGAGGTGTAGTACATCAAGTTTTTTCACTTGATTTTTCATCTTTCGTGTTGTCGAGTTTTTTGCGCCCATTTTTTCTATAAACGCCTCAACATCTGATCGTCGGTATACACGGTAGTTGTTGATAGGGTGTCTGCCCGCTTCAAACTTTCCATTCTTGTCCCAATTACGTAGAGTGAGAGGTGTTACTCCCAAAATTTTGGCTACTTGTTTGATTGTTAGGAACGAATCACTCATTGGATTTAAGTTTACTAAACATTACTAAACGTTATTTAAATTGTAGTAAAGTTTGTATGCTTTATCAATGTTTAAAAGTGTTGATAACTTTTGTATCGATTAGGTAGTGTACGCATAGCGCAGGTCTTGTTGTGTTTGAGCGTGCATTGATCCGAATGTAAAAACTACTTTTGGCAGGTTTAGAAAAAAGAGTATCTGCAGGTATTTTTTAAGAGCGACCATGTAT
The DNA here is from genome assembly GCA_964390845.1 of uncultured Candidatus Saccharibacteria bacterium. Taxonomy (GTDB): domain Bacteria; phylum Patescibacteriota; class Minisyncoccia; order Phycocordibacterales; family CALRHW01; genus SICJ01. The sequence goes on along the minus strand of CAYMIL010000001.1, from coordinate 260,589 downwards.
TTTGAATAAAAAATGTAGCAATATTTTTGCTACAAAAAATCGTGTTGTTATCCCCAAAAAAACGTTCATTTGTCGTGCTTGAAAAGATATAATTAATGCAAATGAACAGTGAGCTCTATTTTGAAGGAAAAAAATATATCTCGGCTAGACGAGCTTCACAAATTAGTGGCTATAATTCGGATTATATCGGACAACTCTGCCGAAAAGAAAAACTCGACTGCAGACTTGTTGGAAGGAGCTGGTTTGTAAGCGAAGAGTCACTTCTCCAGCATCAAAAAAGTAGTTCAGAAAAACCTCGGGGAATTATTTATTTTCCAGGTTCTCCATCAACATCAAAACATGAGCCAGTGGTCGTGCAGGCGTCAATCTCTCTGCCGTCCGTGTTTGACGAAAGGGTGCGTCGTGCGATTTCGTACATTGCTATCGTGCCCGCTATTGCATGTATCGTCTTTGTTGCCATGATGACCTACAATCCAACAACACAGATCCGTGTTGCTGAATTTGCAGAAAACACGATTACGTTTAATCGAAATCTCGTCGCGCACGTTGCCTCTGATGTTACTCGATACGTTGCGCTTGTTGAAGAATCTTCCGCAACATCTCCAATGGGAAAGACTGCATACTTCACAGATCGTACACTTGGAATGTTCGCACGATTTCTAAACACAACAGCACTCGGTACGTACAAAACTCTTTCTCGAATCTTCAACACAAATACATCACAAACTCTCGTTGTGCGTGACACAACACATCTCGACACTGTCGTTACCGGAGAAAAAAATAATTTTGGCATTGCGGTTGTCCCAAGTTCTGGCGACCAAGCTACCGACGAAAAAACAAAGCAAAAGATTAAAAATGCGTTTTCGGATGAGACGCGAGTGATACCAGACGAAACAGGAACATCAGGAGTTATTCAGCCTGTCTTTAAGCATACACAGGATGGTGGCGATTATGTGTACGTACTCGTGCCTGTCGATGATGGTGTGTCACGTGCTCCGGGCGATTAATAACTCCAGTGCACTTGTCCTCGGCGCTTCCGTGGGGAGCTTCGAGGACAGGCGCACTGGCCTGAAAGGTCGAACAATTATTTATCAAGGTGAGTTTTGTTAATTAATTACAAAGGTATGATTATGAAAATTACAGATGCAAGACGAGCGATTGCGACGAGTGTCTTTTTGACACTTATCCTCTCGGTTGGTTTTGCGGCTGTCGAGCCTACTCTCGGACGCTCGGCATCAGCGGAAGATCAGTTCGAGATTCATCAAACAATCACAGCGGAGATTTCATTCGCGGCACCTGCAAGTGACGTGACAATGAACGGTTCTATCGCCGGTACGACTGGAGGTTCTGCATACGGGACAACAAGTGTCCGCGTCGCAACGAACAACAATCTTGGGTTTACGATGACAGTACAGGCGAGTTCTTCTCCTGCAATGCAGAGAGAGGGTGGTGGTGATTCAATAAATGATTACACACCAGCAACAGCAGGTATTCCTGACTACACATTTTCAGTACCTTCGGGAGCTGAATTTGGATTCACGGTATCTGCGAGTACAACAGGTGAGCTTGCTCAAAAGTTTAAGGACGATGGTTTTTCAACATGCAACTGGTCGGGCGGTGTTGACACAAGCTCCTCAGCATCATGTTGGATGGGTCTCTCTACAACGGCAACCTCAACAATCGTCACGACGGGCGCAACGGCGGCATCGGGTGCTACGTCTACAATGGTCTTTAGAACCTTCCTAAATAGCGGTTCTGGTAAGGCTTCTGGAACATATACCGCGACGACGACATTAACAGCGACAACAAATTAATTTACTGAAATGTCGGCTACACGAAACAACTTAATATTCGGTATCACCGTGGCGATGGTTATGGTTGCAGGTCTCGCAGTTCCTTGTTCATTCGTGTCTGCGTATACGATCGAAACAATTCCAAATCCAGATGAGGTATTTGGCGATTTCGTTGTCGGTCCAGGCAAAGTTGAGCTCGAAATGAATCCGGGCGAAACAAAAGTGGTAAACCTCATGGTTACCAACAGAATGGGTGATGACAGAATCTTTAATCTCGATATAGAAGATTTTGTTGGATCAGATAATCCTGAATCACCCGTTACATTGTTGGGAGATGCCCGTGGCCCATATTCGCTTAGAGACTACCTTTCTGTCTCACAGAAAAGTTTTGAGCTTAAGCAGGGTCAGCGAGCGGTGGTGCCAGTTACAGTCTTTGTACCCGCTGATGCAGAACCAGGGGGATTGTATGGTTCTGTGCTTTCAAGTACGGTCTCAAAGTCTGCGTCTAGCGGCGCACCAGCATCAAATGCAATTGTTGCTCGAATAGGTACATTGTTCTTTATTCGGGTAAAAGGTCCTGTGCACGCAGAGGGTGCGTTGACGGAATTTACGACGGCGCGAAATCAAAGTGCGTTTGATACCGCACCAATTCCATTTCATCTTGTGTATCACAACACAGGAAGCGTACACGTAAATCCGTATGGAGAGATTCGTGTTACCAATATGTTTGGTAAAGAAGTTGGTGCTGTCGATGTAAGTCCGTGGTTTGCAATGCCAGGAACATTTCGCACTCGAGAAGTTGAGTGGAATCCAGGCTTTTTACTCGGACGCTACACAGCGACAGCCTCTATTAATAGAGGATATAACGACATCATTGATACACGACAGGTAACGTTCTGGGTCATTCCAGTAAAACTTGTTGCTGTAGTGATTGTTGGAATCGCGGGGCTTCTTCTTGTACTTAGATATATTGTCACTCGGTTTGAGATTAAGAGAAAGTAAGACTTCATGACCCACGCTCGTAGAACATATCGTGTACTCGGTGTATGTGTGATTGTATGTGGAGCACTTCTTGTATCTGCCCACATATCTGATGCATCTATGGATAGTGCAAGTTATTCGATCCAGAGCGATAGCGTGAATTTTGGTGGAGAGCTTGGCACATCAACGAGTTATTCAATAGAGGACACGCTCGGTGAAGTCGCAACAGGTAATTCTTCAAGCGCGTCATACAAGCTCAAGGCGGGGTATCAACAGATGCAGGAAGTGTATGTTGCAGTGTCTGTATCTGGAGATGTAACGATGAGTCCGTCTATCGGAGGATTGAGTGGTGGCACATCAGATGGTTCAACTATTGTGACGGTTACTACCGACAGTTCTGCGGGATACGAGCTTCTTGTAAAAGCGAGTTCTTCTCCTGCAATGCAGAGAGAGGGTGGTGGAGGGTCAATTAGTGATTACACCCCAGCGGGCGCAAGTCCCGACCTTACGTTTTCTGTTGCTTCGACAGACGCAGAGTTTGGATTTAGCCCAGAGGGCGCAGACATTGTGCAGAGGTATCTCGACGACGGGTTTTTGTGTGATCAGGTTGGGGGATCTGACACACCAGACAAATGTTGGGATGGTCTTTCTACAACAAACAAGACCGTGAGCCAGAGTATGTCAGCAAATCACCCTGCGGGTACCGCGACAGTGCTTAAGTTTCGGGTAGTTTCAGGTTCTTCACATGTTCAGTCAGCAGGAGACTATACGGCAACGACAACAGTAACAGCCATAGCGCTCTAGCGGCACTTCATGAAATATCTTTCATTTATCCTTATCGCATCGTGTATTTTTGTGGCGGCCCACGCGGGATACGCTGTTGAGGATACATTCGAAGTTCATCAGAATATTATTCTGACAGATACGGATGCTCCTTCCGTACCAACGGGTCTTGCAGCAACAGCTGTCTCGACATCACAGATAGATGTGACGTGGACACCGTCTACAGACAATGCGGCGGTTACGGGATATCAGGTATTTCGAGATTCAGTGTTCATTGCCACATCATCAAGCGCTTTCTATTCAGACACAGGTCTCGCGCCGAACACACTCTATAGTTATACAGTGACGGCGTTTGACGGCGCGTTCAATATATCCGCTCAGTCAGCAACAGCGACAGCGACAACGCTTCCGATTCCTCCAGAAAATCCACCATCAGAAACAGTTGGTGGCGGTACGGTTGGTCTTGAGCTTATCGGACTTTCTGTTGAAGCGGGACTCGCCGAGGCGCAGATTAGTTTTCAGACTAATCTCTACACATACTCAGTCGTAATGTGGGGCACGACCCCAGATTATGAAATCGGTAGTGTTGCCTCAGGGGTATTGAAAAAAGCACACACTGTTTCACTTGAGCACTTAAATCCAGGTACGACGTATTACTTCCATATTGCACTTACCGACGCGCAGGGGCGCATACTTGTTCTTGAACATCAGCAGTTTACGACAGTATCACTACCAGATCTCATTCCGCCTACAAACGTTACAAACCTCCACGCTGTAGGCAACGAGAATACAATTGTCCTCACATGGAACAATCCATCGATTGACTTTGACTCAGTGCGCATCGTCAAATCGGAAGCATTCTACCCGCAGGACATATGGGACGGGCATGTAGTGTATGAAGGAACTGCAGAAAAGTTTGTGGACACGGATGTTGAATACGGAAGATATTACTACTACGGAGTGTTTGTGAAGGATGCATATGGCAACTATTCATCTGGTGCTGTAACGCGTGAAAAGCTCCACAAGCCAGGGGAGCCGGTTGAGCAAGAAGACCTTTATGGTGGTATCGCTGAACTCGCTTCGTCACTGGTACACCCACTTATTCAGAAGTTGACCTTACTTGATATCGACTTCTTCCAAAATGGTAAACGGCTGAATGTGGATGGTGCTATGGTCAACATTCAAGGTGATCGACAACTGAGAATTGCTCTTGAATATGACAAAGTGCCAGAGGTGCTCAAAACAATTACGATTACGCTCCGTGACGCTGAGGACTCGACAAAAACATTTTCTTTTTTGCTTCGGGTAAACAAAGACAAGACGGCGTATGAGGCGGTAATAGCTCCGTTGGGTCGATCGGGAACATTTGAGTTTGGTATTGCGATTATCGATCACAAAAACCAAGGTCTTAAAAAACTAGCAGGAGCTATTGTGTCGGTGATGCCTGCGCTCAGCGCAGACGCAGATATGTTCACTGTTATGAAGTATGGGATTGTCGGTTTGATCTTTGTTCTTCTTGTTCTTCTGATCATACATTTCGTTCGCGATATTAAACGCATTCGAAATTAAGATCGTATATGAGTTTCTTTATCAATAAAAAAAGAATAGTGTGGGCTCTTATGGTAGCTGTGTTTGTTGTGGGTGTATGTGGTGTAACCACAGTTGCGCGCGCGGCGTTTAACCCACAGATCAACTATCAGGGAAAACTCACAGATTCAAGTAATGTCGCCGTGACTGACGGTGTGTACCACATGCGTTTCAAGTTGTATACAACAGAAACTGGTGGTTCTCCGGTGTGGACCGAAGACAGAAGTACGGCGGCGGGCGACAGGGTTACCGTGACGAGCGGCCTCTTTAGCGTGTTACTTGGAAGTTCTACGCCACTTACTGGTGTTGATTTCAACCAAACACTGTATCTTGGTGTTGAGATTGGAGGTTCAAGCGGTTCGCCGTCGTGGGATGGTGAAATGACACCCCGAAAGAAACTTGGGGCGGTGCCAGCGGCATTTGTTGCGGATACTATAGACGGCCTTTCAAGCGAGCAGTTCTTGCGAGCTGACGCACAAAATGCCACATCAACATCAAGTACCTTCTTGTCTATTGTGCAAAGCGGTGCCGGAAAAATTGCCGAATTTATTGGCCAGAGTTCGGCGTCAGTGCTTGCGCTGTTGAGTAACGGAAATGTTGGTGTGGGTACCTCTACGCCGTATGCAAAGTTTGCTGTTGCTGGAAATGTTGTTGCAAATAATTTTTATGCAACATCTACAAACGCAACCAATTATTTTATGGGTACGACCACGGTCGGCACGCTTTCTGCATCGTCAAAACTTACGGTTGCTGAAGGTGAATATTTGATTGAAATAGCCGATATTGATGACCAAAGAGGCCTTCATGTTTCAGATGGTTCGGGAAATAGCGCGAGTGTCGTAGACACGTCTTCTGGTGCTGGAATAAGTTCTTTCGGATCTACGTATGGAATATTGGGTCAAAACAATTCTTCAAGTGGATATGCTATCTTTGCGCAGCAAAACAACTCTTCTGGTTATGGAATCTGGTCATCTGGAGGTCAAAATTATTTCCAAGGGAATGTTGGTATTGGGACATCTTCTCCGTATGCACCACTTTCAGTATTGGGCCAAGTCGTCGCCTCATACTTCACCGCAACATCATCAACAGCCTCTACCTTCC
>CAYMIL010000001.1:243333-254244 GCA_964390845.1 uncultured Candidatus Saccharibacteria bacterium | reverse complement strand
CACAAGGTGGTATTTATGCATCATCAACATCATACTTCCCGTTGGGTGTGTGGAAATCAGATGGTTTTGTGGGCATAGGCACATCTTCTCCTCTTTACACTCTACATGTTGCGTCTACCACAAGTGCTACGACTGGCGTACAGGATGTGATGGCTGTCGAAATAGTAACATCAGGAACTCCGGCCGCTGGTTTCGGTCCAAGTATTCTTTTTAAAGATGCGGGCTCAAATGCCGATCATATGGCACGAATAGCGGCGGTGTATGAGGCAATTTCTGGTGGAGGTGGAACAAAAGGAGGAGCGCTTTCTTTCTATACAAATCCATCAGCCGCTTTAGGTCCTTCAAACCTTACCGAGCGAATGAGAATCTCTCTTGATGGAAAGGTGGGTATTGGTACCACATCTCCATACGCAGCGCTGTCTGTTGTTGGCCAGGTGGTAGGTGCGTACTTCACCGCAACATCATCAACGGCGTCTACCTTCCCATTTGCAAGCACGACGGCTTTGACGGTGAGTGGTACAGGATACTTTGCTGGTTCTGGAATATGGAATTCATCTGGTTTCCTTGGTGTGGGTACCACATCTCCATGGGGTCAGCTTTCTGTAAATCCAAACGGTATTGGTGCTGGCCCTTCGTTTGTTATCGGATCTTCTACAAAAACAGATTTTATTGTGACAAATGCAGGTCGTGTCGGCGTTGGAACATCATCTCCTTCTGGTACGTTTGCAGCCCAAGGAAAAGCTGGTTCGGGCATATCTGGTTCAGGGGAAAGTATTTTCTTGACTGGAGGTTATGGAAATGCAGTTGATGGTGGAAGGGTCGTGATTGCTGGAGGATTGGGAGGGAGCAATGGACTTTCTGATGGTGTGGGTGGAGATATTACTATTACCGGAGGTGATACTGCAGGTGCTAGTGGTGGCGGACGAGGGGGTAACGTGACTATAAATGGTGGCTACGATGCTTTCGGTTCTCTTGGAAATATTCTCCTTGCTACTACAAATGCTGGCAACGTCGGTATTGGTACCACATCTCCATACGCAAAGCTTTCAGTAGTCGGCCAAGTCGTCGCCTCATACTTCACCGCAACATCATCAACGGCGTCTACGTTCCCATTTGCAAGCACGACGGCAATCTCAGTTTCTGGGAATGCGTATTTCCCAAATAGCAGTATTTGGAACTCAAGCGGATGGGTGGGTATTGGTACACAAAGTCCGACATCAATGTTGCATATTTTGGGTGCCTCTGTTTCAGCTCCAGCACTTCAGATTATTGATGGGCCAAACGAAGCTTTGATGATGTCTCTTACTGGTGATACTGACGCTGGAGACGTTGGTTTCTTGGTCGGAGACTCAGTGAATGCAAAAACATTTGAACTTGATGCGGGCAACTCACGGGCGTCTTTCACAGGTGTAAACGTTGGTGTTGCCACAGCCACTCCGTGGGGATTGCTTTCTGTAAATCCAAACGGTATTGGTGCTGGCCCTTCGTTTGTTATCGGATCTTCTACAAAAACAGATTTTATTGTGACAAACGGTGGGTTGGTTGGTATTGGTACCACATCTCCATTTGCGTCACTTTCTGTGCAGGGTCCTGTGCCAACAAGCGGAAATGCTATCACCACGCTTGCTGTGTATGGTGGTACCGGTAAGTCGTGTGCTGGACTTGGATGTACGGTTGGTGGTCCGATTATCTTGAAGGGTGGAACTGGAGGCGCCGCAGGTGCTGGAACTGGAGGCGCTGGAGGTATTGTGGAAATGTATGGTGGAGATGGTGGCTCAACGTCTGGAGGAACATTCGGCGCAGGAGCAAACGTATACATTGCTGGAGGCGCAAGAGGTGGCACGGGTGCTTCAAATGGAAATGTTGTGCTCGGTATGAATTCATCGGGTACTGCGGTGGGTAATGTCGGTGTCGGGACAACCACTCCTTGGGCACAATTCTCAATTAATCCAAACGGCATCACTGGTCCGTCGTTTGCAATTGGTTCTTCTACAGCAACACATTTCTTGGTAAACAATGCGGGAGCTGTCATGATTGGTACGACAACATCGATTTCAACAGACAAGTTCTCTATCAATGGAGGAAATATGTACATCAGAAATCTTACACCGCAGTTTGTGTTGCGAGATACCGCGGTAAACGATCAGAATTTCGGAATGAGAATGCAGAGCGGAACAGCATCGTTCTTTAGAGCAAATAACGATTCGTCTCTCTCTGCATTCTTGATTGCCTTTGATGTAAACAATGCATACGCTGGCTTTGCAACATCTGCACCGAAGGCGCGTATCTCTCTTGTGCGTGGCACCACTGCGGCGGCGGGTATTAATTTTGGAGACGATGTAAATTTGTATCGAAGCACCAACGACACACTTAAGACGGATGATGATTTGGCAATTGGATCAGGAGTATATCTCGAAGGAAATTCAAGCGGTCGTATTTATGCAAACGGTGGTTTGGTAAATCTTTCTTCCGCGAATAATTCACGAGTTCGTACAACAGATGGTGGAACAATTATAGACAGAAATATTGCAAATTCAGTAGCGGTTCTTACAGTTACAGCTCTTAATGCGAGCGCCACAGGAAATCTTCTTGAGCTTAGAAACAGCTCCGCGACAACAACAGTGTTTACGCAGGCGGGAAATCTTGGTGTGGGAACAACGACCCCATGGAGAACATTGTCTGTCGTAGGAACAGTTGCGTTTAACGGCCTCACAAGCTCAGCGACAGGAAATGCGGTGTGTATCACGACAGGAAAAGATATCACTGATGCGGGAGGAGGTACGTGTACACCATCATCAATCCGATTTAAGGAAAACGTACAGACACTCTCATCTGGCTCAGCACTCGATAAGATTGATCAGATGCGTGTCGTGACATTTGATTACAAAGAGGGGGCATATAGCCCAGAGGACGGCCCTCATTCTGTTGGTCTTATCGCAGAAGAATTGGAAGAGATTGATCCGATACTTGTTGATTATGGCTATGATGGACAGCCTCTCACTATTCATTTTGAGCGCCTCACGGGCCTCTCGATTCAGGCGATTCAAGAGCTTAATGCGCGCCTCACTGCGCTTGAAGGACAAAACACAGCGTCTGCACTCTCGAGCTCATCGCTTGTTGAAACTGTTGTAAGCGCGGTGGTGACGCGTCTGCAAGAGCTTGGTCTCACTGTGCAAAACGGTATCGCTCAGCTTACAAAGATTGTGACGGGAGCGCTTACGGTCGGAAGTGTTGAAAAGCCAACAGGCATCACCCTCTTTGATGAACAGACTGGCGAGCCATACTGCCTCAGTATTTCAAATGGAAAAACAAAGACACGGCCAGGGGAGTGTGGAACCGTTGCGGACTCTTCTCAGGATGAAGACACGGGTGGACACGACACAACTTCTTCTTCAGGTACATCAGGCGATGAGAACACACAACCACCTGAAGAAACTCCACCATCTGAAGAGACACCGCCTTCCGATACTGTTGGTGATGCTGGAGAGGTAGTCGAACCTTCCGATAGTACATCTGATGAAGGAGCTACAGAGAATGTAGGGTTTTCGGAGGGTACAGAGAACACAGAGACAGGAGCTTGATTTTTGTTGAAAATGTGTTAGTATTGACGAAGTCTTGTATTGGATGATTGCTGTAGTGCGGGTACACCCGTATCTATAGAGGAAAGTCCGAACATATAGCCCTGTGTATTATTACACGAGGGCACAGGTAGCGGGTAACGCCCGTCTGGAGTAATCCACGAGGTGCGAACAGAGACGCCACACTCCGAAAGGATATGGTATCCATGCCGAAGTAAAACGCGGTTTGGATAAGCTTTCACGGCAACGTGAGAGGTGCAACGGCTAAATCCTTACTCGTATGCAAGGCCGTGCTCTGCAGTATTGCAGAGAGTGCCGCTTGATCCACTCGGTAACGAGTGCGACAGATAAATAATCATCGTCCGCAAGGATACAGAATTCGGCTTATAGATACAAGACAATATACACAACAAAAACCCGCCTAAAGCGGGTTTTTGTGTGCCCCAGTGTGATATAATTACCCCTACAAGTCAGTCATTATTTGTTAATTTTTATTCATAGTATGGAGAAAGAAATGATGGGGGGAGGGGGATGGAAATCTCTGTTTCGTCTGGAGTCACTACCATTTGTTGCGCTCATACTCCTTTCGTTTCTTTCGCCCCTCTTTTTTCTTTCCTCGGTCTTTATTCCGATTCAGTTTTCCAAGACAGTCTTTCTCGCGGTAGGAGCCGTGACAGTGTGTTGTTTATTTATTATTGCAACACTCAAGCGTGGAAGTGTTGAGGTGCCTATAAGTTGGCAGTATCTCGCCGTGCTTTCGGTGCCGGTTGTTGTCGTCGTATCTGCACTCCTAAGCTCTGTACCTTCGATGTCGCTTGCGGGTTATGGGTATGAAATAGATACTGCGGAGTCGATCTTCTTTCTCTTCGTGGTACTCGGTCTAACAGCAATACTTTTCCAGAACGGTGCGCGTGTGCTGTATGGTCAGGCGGCGTTTTATATCTCAACAATACTCGTGCTTGCGTTTCATCTCATTCGGCTTTTTGCTGGCCCATCCGTACTTTCTTTTGGTATGTTTATGACGGCAATTTCTTCGATTACGGGCTCATGGTATGACTTCGGTATTATCTCTGGCGCACTCGTGCTCTTGTCTTGCTGTGCGCTTGAGATGCTCCCACTCTCACGCAAACTCAAGATGGTTGTTGGTATTGCAGGCATACTTGCACTCGTTTTTCTTTTTGTTGTGTATCTTTCAGTCGTTTGGGTTGCGCTTGCTGTAGTGTGCATTATTTTCTTTGTGTACTCTGCATCTGTAGAACGAGTTGCAAACGATAGAAAAGAATTTACAGAAAGTGGGGAGGTGATACATATTGCAAAACAGGTTGGACATGCACGAAAACTTTCTGTACTTGCGCTTATCGTTGCTGGTGTTGCGTGCATCTCATTGTTGCCGTTGGGTAAGACGCTTAGCGGCACAATCAGCAATTCATATATTGGTATTTCATATATAGAAGGACGACCATCATGGAGTACCTCGCTTGATATCTCAAAGGCGGTAATAAAAGATCATCCTGTATTTGGAGCTGGCCCCGCACGCTTCTCTTCACAGTGGCAGTTGTTTAAGCCAACGGAAGTAAACATGTCGCCATTCTGGGCAACTGATTTTACTGCGGGAATTGGTTTTGTTCCAACATTCCTTGCAACAACAGGTATCGTTGGTTTTCTCGCGTGGCTTGCATTCCTTGCAGTGTTTGTGTACATGGGCTTGGTTGCGTTGTCTGTGCGTGAAGAACATACAGCAACTCGATACGCTATCATCTCCTCATTCCTTGTGTCGTTGTACTTCTGGATTCTATTGGTGTGCTATATACCAGGCACTGCGGTTATTGTGAGTGCATTCTTCTTTACGGGGCTCTTTTTTGCAACACTTCATCGAAAGCAATTATTGCGCTCAAAAACAATTCTCTTTTCTTCTTATCCGCGTGCGGCGTTTGCCATTACGCTCGGTCTTGTACTCGTTCTTGTGGCGGTCGCGGCGCTCGGATATTTGTCGGCGCAAAAAGTCGTCGCGACATATTATCTCAACAAAAGCGCAGAGAGTCTCGCGTCTGGGGATATAGAAACATCTGATATGTTTGCACAGAGAGCGCTCATGCTTGATCAGAAAGATGCGTACTACCGCATCATCTCAAATATCTCAATCTCACGCCTTGGTGCAATCGTGTCACGGGCAAATGGACAAACATTTTCTGACGAGCTACTCGGTGAGTTCCGTCGTGTGCTTACTACAGCAATAGAGGCATCAAATAAAGCGATTGAGGTAAACAGGGAGGATTACGTCAACTGGGTTTCGCTTGGAAAGGTCTATGAGGCCATTACACCCCTTAAGGTAGAGCAGGCATATGAAAGTGCTCGCGCGGCCTATGAAGAGGCTATCAAGCGTAGCCCAAACAATCCTCAGCTCACACTTCGTTTGGCGCGCCTTGAGGCGGCACGGGGGGATATTGAAAAGGCGAAGGAGTATGTTGCACAGGCAATTTCTCAGAAGTCTGATTATAGCGAAGCAATATTCTTTAGATCTCAGATTGAGGTGGCTGAGGGAAATATTCGTGGTGCTATCAACTCAATGGAGAATATCACGCTTATTTCTCCAACAGATGCAGGGGCATTCTTTGAGCTTGGTTTGTTGAAATACAACAACAAAGATTACGCGGGTGCTATTGTAGCGCTTGAACGTTCGATCTCGCTTTTGCCCGAGTATGCCAATGCGCGATATTTCCTTGGTTTAAGCTATGCAATGATGAACCGTCGTGCTGAGGCTATCACGCAGTTTAAGACGCTTAGCGCACAAAACCCAGACAATGCAGAGCTTGGTCTTATCCTCACAAATCTTACTGAGGGCAGGGGTCCGTTTACAAACGCAGAGCCACCTATCGATGACAAGCCAGAAAAACGAAAAAGTCTTCCACTAGAAGATCGATAATCTGTCATGGTTCACAGGATACTTAAGTTCTTGAGTAGGGAGATCTCAGGTGTGCACGAAGCAGCCTACTTGCTCGGTCTCTTTGCAATCGTGTCGCAGGTGCTCGCGCTCGTGCGCGACAGACTCTTCGCGTCATATTTCGGCGCGGGGCATGCACTCGATATGTACTACACGGCATTTCGTATTCCGGACGTGTTGTTTGTAACGGTCGCATCGCTCGTGTCGATGTCGGTGCTTATCCCATTTTTGATTGAAAAGACAGAACAAGGGAAAGAAGCAACAAATCGGTTCATCAATTCGGTTTTCTCATTGTTCTTTTTTCTTATTGTTGTGGCGAGCACTATCGCGTTCTTCTTGATTCCGCGTCTTACAGACATGTTGTTTCCAGGTCTTGCGACAGGAGAGAGTAGGGCAGAGCTTATTACATTAAGCAGGATGTTGCTCTTGTCTCCGTTGTTGCTTGGTATTTCCAATTTCCTTGGCAGTATTACGCAAATGATGAATCGGTTTTTTATCTATGCGCTATCGCCGGTGCTCTACAACATCGGTATTATTATCGGCGTTTTGTGGCTTTCTCCAGTGTTTGGTGTGCAGGGCTTGGTCTACGGCGTTATTCTCGGCGCGGTGCTCCATATGGGTATTCAGATTCCGTTTATTGTGCGTCACGGGTACTGGCCTCGACTCACGTTTTCTATTAGCATCGCAGATGTGCGTAGAGTCGTACTCATTTCCATACCGCGTGCGTTTACTGTTTCTGCACCAGAGCTTGCGCGCCTTGCTCTCGTGTCGATAGCGTCGCTTATGGCAGTTGGCTCTATTTCCGTATTTACCTTCGCATACAATCTTGAGTCTGTGCCGTTGTCTATTATCGGGGTGAGCTATTCGCTTGCGGCGTTTCCGATTCTCACGCGCCATTTTGTGGGGGGCAACAAAGAGAAGTTTGTCGAGCATATGATTGCTTGCACGCGCCACGTCGTTTTTCTCTCAATGCCGATCAGTATCTTGTTTATCGTCTTGCGAGCGCAGATTGTGCGTACGATTCTCGGGTCGGGTCAATTTACATGGTCGGACACAAAACTTACTGCCGCGTGTCTTGCGATTTTTGTGATTTCACTTATCCCGCAGTCGTTGTCGCTTCTCTTTGTGCGAGCGCATTATTCAAGCGGTAACACAAGGGTGCCTCTTGTAGTAAATACACTCTCAGCGCTTTCAGTGATAGCGGGCGCGTTCGCGTTTACGCATATCTTTTCAACATATTCGACCGTCCAGTATTTCTTCGAGTCACTCTTTAAGGTTGAGGACATACAGGGAAGCGTGGTACTCATGCTTGCCCTCGCATATCTTTTTGGAACATGGGTGGGCTTCGTGGCTTTCTGGGTGCTATTCCAGCGGGAATATAAAGCGTTCGCGCGTCCCGTGCTCGCGACAATATTTCAGAGCTTCGCGGCGTCCGTTATTATGGGCTTTGTCGCATACAAGTTCCTTGCTGTGTTTGATGATGTGTTTAATATCAATACATTACTGGGTATTTTCTTGCAGGGCTTGCTCTCGGGGCTTATCGGTATTGCTGTAGGGATTGTTTTGCTTAAAGCACTTAAAAGTAAAGAGATGGATGAGATGTGGAGCGCGCTTCATCGAAAATTCTGGAAAGCGAAAGTTATTGGTCCGGATCCGGAGGTAGGGTAGAAAAAGTCTAGATTTCTGGTACTATACTCCCCATGCAACACATCCGAAATTTCTCCATTATCGCCCATATCGACCACGGCAAATCTACCTTGGCCGATCGCATGCTTGAGATCACAAACACTATAGAAAAGCGCAAAATGAAGGATCAGGTCCTTGATTCTATGGAGCTTGAGCGTGAGCGTGGTATTACTATCAAAATGCAGCCGGTGCGCATGAAGTACAAGCTCGACGGGAAAGAATATATTCTCAACCTCATCGACACGCCCGGCCACATTGATTTCTCATACGAAGTATCTCGAGCACTCAAGGCTGTGGAGGGCTCGCTTCTTCTTGTGGATGCTACACAGGGCGTGCAGGCGCAGACACTCACAACGCTCGGCATGGCGCGCGAGTCTGGCCTCACTATTATTCCGGTTATTACAAAAATAGATTCACCACTTGCATCTCCTGAAAAGGTGCGCGCGGAGGTGGCAAAGCTCCTCGACTGTTCCGAAGAAGAAGTGCTGGGCGTGTCTGGGCGCACGGGCGAAGGGGTAGAGGAGTTGCTCAAAGAGGTTGTCATGCGTATTCCACCTCCACGTCTTTCAGATGAAGCCGGAGCAAGTGTGAGTGATTCAAAATCATTTCGTTCTCTCGTTTTTGATTTTCAATATTCAAATCACAAAGGCGTTGTCGTGTATGTGCGGGTGATGAATGGTTCCGTGTCGCGCCACGATCCGCTTAAGTTTAAAGTTGCAGGAGGCACCTTCAGTGCGCTTGAGGTCGGCATTTTTTCTCCTTTTGAAACACCATGTGAGTCGCTGTCTGCGGGAGAAATTGGCTACATCGTGACAGGCATCAAAGAGCCGGGTATTGCTTCTGTTGGAGATACTGTAGCATCGCAGGCAGATGTGTCGCCGGCGCTTGCGGGATACATGAGTCCGCGTCCTGTAGTGTGGTCGTCTGTATATCCTGAAAGTCAGGACGACTTCGTGCTTCTCAAGCAAGCGCTCGCGCGTCTTCGTTTGTCTGACTCCTCATTTACCTTTGAAGAAGAATCATCCGGTACGCTCGGTAGAGGTTTCCGATGCGGTTTTTTGGGTATGCTTCATCTTGAAATTATCACGGAGCGCTTGCGCCGAGAGTTCAACCTTGAGCTTGTGGTAACGACGCCAAGTATTACCTATGAGATTACATATCGTGACGGTAAAAAAGAGATGATTTACTCTCCCGCAAAATTTCCTGAAGAGCATCTTGTGGGCAGTGTGATTGAACCGTGGGTAAGTGCGACAATTATTACACCAGCAGATTTTGTTGGCCCTATTATGCAGATGCTCTACGAGCATGAAGCGGTTGTTGGTAATACACATTCCTTTGGTGACAACCGAATGCAGATTGAGCTTGAGCTTCCACTACGCGAACTCATGCGCAACTTTTTCGATAAGATCAAAAGTATTTCTTCGGGTTTTGCATCGTTATCCTACGAGATAAAAGAAATGCGTCCTGCAGATGTCGTAAAGCTTGAGGTGCTTGTGGCGGACGAATCCGTCCCAGCGTTTGCGCGTGTTGTGTCTCGCCGTGTTGTTGAGCAGGAGGCAGAGTCTGCTGTAGAAAAGCTCTACAACATTCTTCCACGGCAAATGTTTACTACAAAAATTCAAGGCAAGGCACTTGGTAGAATTATTGCGTCTCGCACACTCTCTGCGCTTCGCAAAGACGTTACCCAGCATATGTATGGCGGTGATATCACACGAAAAATGAAACTCCGCGAGAAGCAGAAGAAGGGAAAGAAAAAGATGAAAGAACGCGGTTCGGTAAATATCCCAAACGACGTTTTCCTCAAGATGGTGAAATCAGAGTAGGGTTATCTCCAGATAGGTGTGTAGAGGAGCACCATGCTGATGATGATAAGAACGCAGATGACTGTCCAGATAACCTGAATCTTCTTTCGGTTGTTTTTGTGGAATAGCATGCTCATATATTTGTGCGATAATGACAGTAACATACGATACCATGCTTGAACGCGAATTTCAAAGGAAGCGAAAGATACGAAACATAATTTACTCAAAAGCAACAGTTGTCTTTTTGTTGATCAGTTTGGCTTTGTTGGCTCGACCGACATGGAATATGTTTCGGGCAAAAGTAGAGAGTCGGCAGGCGATGGACAGGGCCGTTAGCGAACTCGAAGCGCTTAAAGCAAAAGAGGCTCATCTCAACTCTGATACAGAACGCCTTGGTACTGAGCGGGGTGCAGAGGAGGAAATTCGCACCAAGTTTAATGTTGCAAAGAATGGCGAAAACGTGGTCTTTGTCGTTGATTCTCAAGAGGACACAGAAGAAGAACATGAAGAGACGGGTGTGTGGCACTGGATTCGTTCATTGTTTGGTGTATAATGACCCCATGAAAAACGTATCAATTTATTCAACGCCAACGTGCCATTTCTGCAATTTAGCAAAGGAGTATTTCAAAGAGAACAGTGTCTCATTTGAAAATTTCAACGTAGCCGAGGATGGTGCAAAGAGGCAGGAGATGATTGATATCACAGGCCAGATGGGTGTGCCTGTCATTGTTATTGGAGAAGATGTGGTTGTTGGTTTCAATAAGCCACTCATAGCGCAACTCCTCGGTCTTGAGTCTAAATAGGGTATACGCCCACGTCTGGGCGATTGCCGCCGTAGTTAAATGGATTATAACAGTCCCGTCCTAAGGGATAGTTGTAGGTTCGATTCCTACCGGTGGCACAG
>CAYMIL010000001.1:0-243233 GCA_964390845.1 uncultured Candidatus Saccharibacteria bacterium | reverse complement strand
ATAACAGTCCCGTCCTAAGGGATAGTTGTAGGTTCGATTCCTACCGGTGGCACAGTTTGATTTTAGCCCTCTTTTTGTTATACTCGTAGGGTCATGGATCCACATGATAAGCACCTTCTTGAGGAAGCTGTAGAGCTTTCTCGGGAAAATAACAAGATACTCAAGAGTATGCAGCGCTCGGCTCGTATTGGGCGCATTATTACGATTCTGTATTGGACGGTCATTATAGGGGCGACGGTGGGTGCATTTTATGCGATTCAGCCATATATCGAGCAGTTGCTTTCGGTATACAGTGGCATTCAGGGAGGGGTAAACAATATACAAAATCTTTTTCAGTAGTGAGATTATGCCGAGGTAGCTCAGTTGGTAGAGCATACGCCTGAAGAGCGTGGGGTCGCCGGTTCAAGCCCGGCCCTCGGCACCAGTTGGGTTTGTTGACAAAGCACGCGAGGGCGTGCTTTTCTTATGTTTAGAAAGATACGTAACACGTGTTTCTGCACATTCAACACCATTCACAGGAGGGCTCTACCATGAGCACTGCTTGCCAGACAAACCCCTCGGTGGAACTCATGAAGTTTTTCGGGGGTGGCCAGATATCGGCGCGTCGGGACCTGCTCAAGGAGCTGGGTCTCTACAAGGAGGGCATGAACATCGACAGCAAGGGGCTCGACATCCCCGACGATGTCCCCATTCCCAACACTCCTGCTGTGCACGAGTGCTGTTTCCGGCTCGCGATGTACGTCGGCTACGCGCGGTTGTCGGTCATGGAAGGGAACTTCGCGTACCCCGTGCATCTGCGCATCGTTCCGCACGTCTGCCGTGAACTTGAGCTTCGGGTTGGGGCGATGTTGCTCTTTTTGGGGTCGTCCTACAACCCCGCGAAGACGATGGAGGCTCGGCTTGATTGCCAAGCGGTGATGCGTTTCCTCAAGGAGGCGCTCGACCGCTACGAGGAGGCGGGAGAATTCGTCAGTGTTCGCAACATGCTTGTCCGCTACGGGTCGCTCTACAGGAGTTTGTCGAGTTTCGACCAGTTTGTCATTGCGCGCGAAGACCTGCGCAACGAGCTGATCTCTTCTGCGCGCGAGAAGGTGGATTTTTGGATCAGAATCCATACGTACGACCATCCGAAGAAGAAGATGGTGCCGTACTGGTGGGTGAGCTGAACTGGTACAGGTACACACAGACAAAGGGCCGCGCAGCGTATTGCTGCGCGGCCCTCTCTTTTTTTATCCGTTATTTTTAACGCGGAGTTTTGCTTGTTTGGATTTATCGAGCTTCGGGAGTTTGATGATGAGGAGTCCGTGTTTTTCTACTGCCTCCGCCTCGTCGATCTCTACTTCTTGAGGCAACATGATGGTGCGTGAGAAGCTACCCCAGTATAATTCGCGGTGGAAGTAGTCTTCGTCGCGGACAAGGCGCTCAGATTCGCGCTTTCCTTTAATCGTGACAGTGTCTCGAGTGATTGCGATATCGAGATCTTCTGGTCGTACACCCGCAACCATCGTCTTGATGATAATGTCGCTTGATGTTTGGTAGACATCAACAGTGAGTTCGCCTTCGCCTGTGTCTTCGTCAATCATTTCTCGTGTAGAGATGGTTCGCTCAGCGAGGTCGTCACGCTGTTCGTCCATGTCTAAATCGTCGACAACCCTTACGGCGCCGGTGAGTCTCTCAAAGAATGATCGTTTTTGTGCCATACTGCTTTTTAATGTGCTAAAGTTTTTATTTTTTCGAAAAATAACATCAAGACTGCAATCATCAGCCACAGGATTGAGAACACAATCAGTGTATTCTCTCCGTTCTTGTATATTATAAAGAAGTTGAAGACAGCATGCAATACTGTTGCGAGGGATAATCCAAGTAATGTTGCTTTAAAACGGGCACGCACACCTCGATAAAAGACCAACGCAATCATAATGCCCACTGTTGCAGAGGCGATAACGTGTAGCAGACTCGCCCCCATAAAACGCAAGTTGCCAGTGATGACGGTGTCGATCATTGTGCCGACTGCGCGCGTGCCGATGACCTGAAATGGCGTTGAAAACTCCTGAAGAATCGGTGAGGAGAGGAATAATACGTTTTCAAGCGCGACAAAGCCAAGTGCCGCGGTGATAAGGTAGATCACTACATCAATAGGCTCGTCCATTTCTCTGCGGTGAAAGATAGTAAAGAAGGTTGCGCCAAACTTAAAGAGCTCCTCGATGCATGCCCAGAGTAAAAATACGAGTACAGAATAGCCTGCCACGTATTTTGAAACAATAAATTGAAACGGCAACACAAGTGGTACCGCCACTGCCCCCGCGAGAAACGCTCGAATAATAAGTCCGCGAGGCTCAGGAGATTTGTTGTCCTCATGAAGCCAAAACCACAACCAAAACAGGGCAGGGAGGATGCCGCCGCAGACAGTAACGGTAAGGAGAAGTGTGTAATCTGTATAAGGACTCATCATGCATAGTTATTGTAACATGTTGAAATACTCGTTTTTTTCGAGATGTTGACAAATGGTCAGTATTCAAGTAGAAATAAGCCAAGCTAACAGCGGTTATAAGTTAATGAATATGACACGTATGCATAAAAAGATTGTTGCTCTCGTTGCCATGGTTGCGTCTCTTGGATTTGTGCCGGGCGCAGTATTTGCTGATGAGGCGGGTGTGGAAAGTGATATTGTAATTGTCGGCGTGGGTGATCCGATGGTGAGTACAGAAACATCAGATACTCAGGAGCCAACACTTTCTCACGATAAAGTTGATGTTATCGACAACACACATGTTCTTACCTCAACAGGCCGAGGACATCATGGTGATGCAGGAAACAGAACAGATGATGAAGGCGATACTGGCGGTGAAGACACTGATGGTAATGGTGGTGGCACAACGTCTGGCTCTTCTCGAGGTTCTTCTGTTGGTGGTTCATTGTTCTCTTCACCAATTCAGGGAGAGGTACTCGGTGCTTCGACTTCTGCGGGGGAGGGTTGCTCATTGATCAGCACATACCTCAAGCAGGGTCTCAATAATGATCGTATGGAAATGGTCCGACTCCAGTTTTTCCTCACAGAGCTTGGCTTCACAGCACCTTTGTCTGGTACGTTTGATGATGCAACACTTTCAGCTGTAAAGGCATTTCAGGGGCGATACGCTTCAGAAATCCTCGCTCCGTGGGGCACTGATGTTGCTCCGACAGGATATGTGTATGTATACACAAAGCAGAAGCTCAACAATCTCTTCTGCTCAATGCACGGCTAAACACTTGCTTGGCGCAGTACAAAAAACCCGCTTGAATGCGGGTTTTTTGTTTATAAGCTCAAGTTGCCTTGTGCTCGAATGGTATTGGGGTCCGTGGAGAGGGTGTGCGGGTTTGTCTGAGCTTGCAGATAGCCAGCAATAGCTATCATCACGGCATTGTCTGTCTCCAGTCCCTTTTCTGGAAGGAGGAGAGTGAGTTCTGGAAAATGTGTGTGAAGCTCGGCAAATGCCTCTCGTATGCGTGTATTTGCAATAACGCCACCTCCAATGATGAGTGTGCGGATGTTGTATCGTTCGATAGCATGCATCGTCTTTTCACGTAGCACCTCTACCACAGCATCTTCAAATTCTCGTGCGATAGCTTTTTTTGTGTCGTCAGTAAGGTCGCCAGTTTTTTGTATTGCAGTGAGTACTGCGGTTTTAAGTCCAGAAAACGAAAAATCTAAATCGCCTGAGTGAAGCATTGGGCGTGGAAAGCGGATAGAAAATACTTCCGCGTTCGATGTTCGCGCTTCGTGTGCGAGTCGGGAAATGTGCGGTCCGCCAGGGTATGGCAGTGAGAGCATGCGAGCAACTTTATCAAAAGCCTCTCCCACAGCATCATCGCGTGTTTGACCGACCACCTCATACTGCGACCATCCTCGCACCAGTACAAGCTCAGTGTGCCCGCCACTAATAAGGAGCGCTAGCGCAGGGAATACAACAGGTGTTGATTGTTCCGCCGATGACGCAGTAAGCACAGATGCGATATGCCCTTCCATGTGATTGACTGGAACAATAGGTTTGCCCCAGATATACGAAAGTGCCTTTGCAAAATTGATACCCACCCAGAGCGCAGGTTCAAGCCCAGGGCCGACGGTAACCGCAATCGCATCAATGTCTGGTGGGGTACATGTCTGCAGATATTCGCTACATGCAGTATATAGATCCGGCTCTCTCTCGAGGAGCTTCTGAAGAAATGTGTGTTGTTCGGGTGTAAACTCTCTGTGGGCGCCCAAAGAAAGATTGTTGTTTTCAAGTAGGTTTTTCAGTAGTGGCACAAGGTTTCTCGCGTGTTCACGTTTCGCAAGGTTGGGGAAGACACCCCCATATTGTTCATGGATTTTTGCTTGAGAAAAAAGGGAAGTGCCGAGAACGCTGATACGAGGGGATGATGTTTCACCAGTTCCTTCAATAATGCATAGTGCGGTCTCGTCGCAACTTGTTTCTACTGCCAATATTTTCATGGGCGTATTCTAGCACAGTTCAACAAAAAACCGCCCGTGGCGGTTTTTTGTGTAGACTGCTATACCAGTGTGTTACATTGTTGAACCACCTGTAGTGCATGCCTTGCAAGTCTTCTTGTGGGTGAAGACAAGGTAGAGACCAGAAAGACCTACGAGGATGTAGACAAGCTTTGAGATGCCAGCACCCAAGACCATCTCAACGCCCCATGAGAAGAGGCCAATAAGAAGCCAGTTGAGAGCACCAACGATAACCAAAATAAACGCGATAGTGTGAAGTCCTTTCATAATGTTGTGTTACTTATAAATCACTACATAATGTAGTAGATGTCTATATTATACGCTATCGCAATTGGATGCGGGCAAAGTTATACACAGCTAGATTTTTCTGGTGACCCTACCGGGAATCGAACCCGGCTTTGCGCCTTGAAAGGGCACTGTCCTAACCGATAGACGATAGGGCCTCAAGTCGACATAGTAGCATCTTTAGTATAAAAAGCAAAAAGGGCGTGCTGTCAATAAAACAAGTATAAAGGACATATAAAGGACAAACAAAAATGTCCTTTATACCACTTTTTGCAAAATATGGCGTAAATGCTAGGATTATTCGGTATTTGGAGGAGTGGCTGAGTGGTTGAAAGCACAGCTCTCGAAAAGCTGCAGGGGAGAAATCCTCTCGTGGGTTCAAATCCCACCTCCTCCGCATCGTTTTTCTACGAGATTTTCTTGACATGCCCGATTATGTGTGTAGTATGAGTGGCACTAACTACGTAAATATATGCGACTTCTTGCCACATATCTCTCTCACCAGATCAAGTTTTTTGCCTCAGTATTCGCTGTTTCTGTGTTGATAATGGGCTTTCCGCCATCGATGTTTGTATTTTCTTCAAGTGCTGAAGTGGCGTCGGTTTCCGAGGGAATTTCTGAAGAGGTTGCTTCAGAGCCCGCTTCTCAAGAAGTATCTGAGCCAACACCCGAGATTTCTTCTGAGGAGGTTGTGCAAACAACAACTCCAGCAACAGAAACTCCAGCAACAGAAACTCCGGTAGCGGACACCTCTGCATCTGAGACTTACACACAAGACGACACAGGCGCGGTTGTTGTGACTGAGGCCCTTACACCTGTTTCAACAAACCCAACTCGTTTTGTTTCTTCACGTCGTTCGTCAAAATCTGCACAGCAAATTCCTGCAAAACAGGAAAACTTGTTTGAGTTGTTGTTGTCCGGAGCAGATACGCCATTTAGCCTCCTTTCAACATTTAAAATTGACGACAGCACTGCAAACGGCCCAACACTTGCAAACGAGGATCGATACGGCGTTAGCGTTGAAAACATTGGCGACCTCAACAACGACGGCGTCACAGATATTGCTGTGGGTGCGCATCGCAATGATACAAATGGCACTGACACTGGCGCGGTATATATCCATTTCCGAAACGCCGACAATACAGTTAAGTCGACGGTAAAAATCGACGACAGCACTGCAAACGGCCCAACACTCGCTGAAAACGATCAGTTTGGTGTGAGTCTTGAAAACATCGGCGACCTCAACAACGACGGTGTCACAGATATTGCTGTGGGTGCATACGGTGATGACTCTGTGGGTCTCAACCGAGGTGCTGTCTACATTCTCTTTTTGAATACAAATGGTTCTGTTAAGTCGACGGTAAAAATCGACGACAGCACTGCAAATGGTCCTGTTCTTGCAAACAATGACCGATATGGAGTGGCTATTGCTGACATTGGTGATCGAGATGGTGACGGTGTGCAGGACCTTGCGGTGGGTTCCCACTACAAAGACAGCGGTGGTGTAGACCGCGGTGCATGGTTTATGCATTTTATGAACCACGATGGTTCAGTGAAATCAACGAAGGTGTTTGATGGAACAACACCCCATGGTGCGGTGTTGGTAGACATGGATTATTACGGCACAGCAATTGATGATATCGGCGATATCAACCATGACGGCGTTTCAGATATCGCTGTAAGCGCAAATTACGACAATACGGTAGGTGTCCATCGTGGTGCACTATACATTCACTTTATGAACAGTGCCAACGGCATCAATTCAACAGTAAAAATTGATGATAACACTGCAAATGGCCCAACACTTGCCGACAATGACTACTACGGTACTTCTGTTGAAAATATGGGCGACCTCGATGGGAATGGTGTAAATGACATTGCTGTTGGTGCGGAAAGTTTCTTCTCAACTGCAGATGAATCGACAGCGGGTGACAACAAGGGTGAGGTATTTGTGCACTTCATGAACGCGGACGGTTCGATCAAGTCTACAGAGCTTCTCGATGAAAACTCTCCAAACGGTCCAGCAATCAACTTCAATGACTTTTACGGTGAGTCGATTGCAAACATGGGCGATCTCAATGGAGACGGCATGAATGATATGGCTGTTGGCGCATTCTACGACGATACGATGGGTACAAATCGTGGCGCAGTATATGTGCATTACGCATCACCGATTGCGACTGGCGCGGGTATTACGGTTTCAAAAACATCACTTGATATCACAGGCAACGGCAACGATTCTTTCACCGTGGTGCTCAACACACAGCCAGCGACTGATGTGGTTATAGATGTGTCATCATCAGATGTGTCACGCGCGACTGTTGTGCCAAGTACACTTACATTTACTCCGTCCAACTGGAATCTTCCTCAGAAAGTTCTTGTGACTGGCACAGGGACAGCGGGAGACAATGACACCGCAACAATTACTGTCGCTGTAAACGATGCTCTTTCAGACAATGTGTATGATGTTGTTGCTGACAAAACGCTCACTGTGGCATTTGCTTCAGCAAATAACAGTGGAGGTAATGGTGGTGGAAACGGAGGAGGACACCATGGTGGAGGAAGTAGTGGAGGCCGTATTGCGTCTACAGGAGAAGTTCTTGGAGCGTCTACGCTCTCATGTGAAGTTGAGCCGTACCTTACGCGCCCAATCAAGCTCGGCGCAGTAAACAATCCAGAAGATGTAAAACTTCTTGAGCGTTTTCTCAACACCTATGAGGGTGCACAGCTCCCAGTCGACGGCATCTATTCTCAGAATGATTTTAATGCTGTTGTCGCATGGCAGGAGAAATATGCAGACGAAGTACTCAAGCCGTGGGGTATTACAAAGGGTACCGGCTACGTTTTTATGACAAGCCTTCAGAAGATTAAGCAGACTCACAAAGCGGCGTGTGCACAGGCAGAAATCGAAACTCAGATCTTGTCATGTGCGCTTCCTCTGTTGTACCCAACACAAGAGATTAAGGTTGGTGCGGCAAACAACACCGTTCAGGTGAAGTTACTCGAGAAGTACCTCAATACCTATGAAGGCGCGAGTCTTGCTGTAGATGGTGTGTATGGAGCAGATGATATTGCTGCTGTTCGTGCATGGCAGGGTGGATCAGAAAATGTCCTTGAGGATGGCTTGCAGAAGATTGCGGGGAAGCACAAGGCGCGCTGTGCACTCTTTGTCAGCACACCGGAGTTCTGATAAAATGTCCTTTATGGGCGATTAGCTCAGTTGGTAGAGCGCAACATTGACGTTGTTGATGCCAGAGGTTCGAGTCCTCTATCGCCCACAGTTTGTGTCGCTGTTGATATTTCAATAAAATGTGATATAATTTCGGCATTATGAGAAAGGCGATTACACGATATCTCATCCCTCGTCCGGACAACGATTATAAGCCGCACGCGCTTCGAATGAAGTCGCTTCTCGTTATGGCCGCGCTCGTACTGTGCATCGAGGGCTTTTTCGTACTCAATGCCTTCTTTTTTAATACAGCTGTTTTTCGTAATCTCGCGTCGGTATTGCCGGGTGTGCTCGTATCACTTACCAATGAAAATCGTGAGGATAACAGCTTGGCGCCATTGTCCCACAACGCACTCCTTGAACAGGCGGCTCAGCTGAAGGCAAATGATATGGCTGCAAAGGGTTACTTTGCGCACACAAGCCCTGAGGGGCATGAGCCGTGGTATTGGCTACATCAGGTTGGATACAACTACTCATATGCAGGTGAAAATCTCGCGGTCAACTTTGTGGATTCACAGGACGTCGATCGTGCATGGATGAATTCGCCGCTACATCGGGCAAATATTGTAAACGAACATTATACAGAGGTCGGTATTGCTGTTGCTCAGGGTGTGTACAAGGGCCGTCAGGCAATCTTTGTTGCGCAGTTCTTTGGTGCGCCAAAGCGCGTGTCGCGTAGCGTGGCACTTCAAACACCTGCTTCCACACCCACACCAGCCCCAGCTGGTACGCCTACTTCTCCTGTACAGCAGATACCTTCTGTAGCAGAAGCGCCAGCGCCTGAAGTGCCTACATCACAAGATGCCGTACGTGTTCTTGGAAGTGAGACATCACAGCCCGATCAAACATCAATTCTCCGTCGCGTACAGTCCACGCCACGCGCTACGACAGAATACGTTCTCGGGGCATTCCTTCTCTTTGTGTTGCTTGCCCTCACGCTCACTGTGTTTGTAAAAATACAAATACAGCACCCGCGCATTATCGCTGGTGCTGTTGCAATGGTGGTGCTAATTGCGGGGCTTATGTACGCAAACGTGTATATAACACACACGCGCTCAGAGTTGCCGACAGATCTTACCGCGTCGGTGATTTCCGGACTATAAACATATAAATATCTTCGAGAGCCTTTACAGCATCGCCCGCGGCGATGTTGTTTTGATGATAGAGCCCGTCGGTGCAATCTCCGGCAGCCCAGATACCCTCGACTGGCGTACGTTGTGTGCGAGGGTCAACAGGGATGTGTCCGTGTTCATCGAGGGATACAATGGATGATGCAAAAGATGTTGAAGGAATAAGGCCGATTTCGACGAAAATGCCGGTTACCGGAAGAGTTTCTTGGGCGTGTGTTGTCGTATCTTCATAAGTGAGTCCTGTTACAAACTTTTCTCCGCGAACCTCTGTAGGGACTGCGTTTTTGATAACGCGCATCTGTGGATGGGCGAGTACTCGCTCTACGGTAACGGGGTCGGCCCTAAGGTTGTCACTGCGGTTAAGGAGGGTAACTGTTTTTGCGTATGCGAGGAGTTGGGCAGCTGTCTCAAATGCGGCATTACCCCCGCCAATAACAGCAACATCTTGGCCAGCAAACAGTGGCCCGTCGCAGGATGCGCAGTAGGTGAGACCTTTGTGTTCAAAGGTGTCTGCACCAGGAACGGTGAGCTTGCGTCGGGTGCTTCCTGTGGCGATGAGTACTGCACGTGCTGTAAACGTGCCCTTATCTGTTGTTACGGTAAACCCTTCACCGTCCGCCGTTTTTTCTATACGTTGTGCCCACTGTCCCTCAAAGAGTGTTACAACGTCGTCTGCGTATGCGAGGAGGTGTTTTCTCAGATTGTCTGCTAAGGTCTGCCCTGAAAGAGAAATAGTACCAATCCAATTTTGGATATTCTCGGACACCGCGCTCTGGCTATTGAAGTCTGCTGTGATAAACGCGGTTGTGAGGCGTTTGCGTGCGGCATAGACGCCCGCGGCGACGCCAGCAGGTCCGCCACCAATTATGATGAGATCGTACATAGATACTATAGAAATTACTTAAGTTTTGAACGTCGCAAGAATGCGGGAACAGCACCCCAGTCATCGTCGTCTTCTGCAGATGTTGCGGAAACCTTCTTTTCTTCAAGGGGAGATGGTTGTGTTGCGGGTGGGGTAAATCCTTTTCCTTTTTGTGCCACAGGAGCAACCTCTTCTTTTTCTGTACTCTGGAACAAAGAGTTTTTCTTTGAAGGGATTTCAGGGAAACCGGATGCAATAACAGTTATCTTGATTTCACCTTTCTTGAGCTTATCGTCGCGCACTGTTCCAAAGATGATGCGAGCATTTGGGTCTGCGGATTCTGTGATAACCTTTGCCGCGTCTTGGATTTCAAACATTGTGAGGTCGTCGCTACCCGCGATAGAGAAGAGTACGCCCTTCGCGCCCTGCATTGAAATCTCGAGGAGAGGGGAATTGATAGCCATTTTTGCCGCCTCTTCAGCACGCTTTTCTCCTACAGCTGTTCCGATACCCATAAGTGCTGGGCCAGCGTTTTCCATGACCGCTTTGATGTCTGCGAAGTCGATATTGATAAGGCCGGGGGTTGTGATGAGGTCTGAAATGCCTTCTACTGCCTGCTTGAGGACGTCGTCACAGATAGCGAATGCATTTTTTGCTGTTGTCGTTCTGTCGATTGCATTGAGGAGTCTGTCGTTGGGAACGGTGATGATGGCGTCGACGGATTTTCGAAGTTCTTCGAGACCTTGGTCTGCGAGGCGCATGCGCTGTGTACCTTCAAAGAAAAATGGCTTGGTGGAGACACCGACAGTGAGCGCGCCGAGTTCTTTTGCAATTTGTGCGATGCGTGGAGCGGCACCGGTGTATGTGCCACCTCCCATGCCTCCTGCAATAAAGACCATATCCGCACCCTTGATAGCTTCCTGAATTTCTTCCTGAGTTTCCTCAACAGCGCGTCGTCCGAGCTCTGGGTTCATACCAGTACCCAAGCCTCGTGTAAGATTTTTTCCAATGTGAATTTTCTTCTTTGCTTGTGTGCTGTGCAAGTCTTGCGCGTCAGTGTTTACGGCGATAAATTCAACGCCGCGCACTTTGCTGTTGATCATGTGGTTAATAGCGTTTTTTCCGGAACCTCCGACACCCAGGACTTTGATTCGGGCAAATGCTTCTACTTCAGGTTTAATGTGTGGCATGTTGTTTTTTTTACATCATATCAGATAGATGAGAAAAGAAAAATATATTGACAACGACTGTTTTTCGCTGTTTGAATGTCTAAAAAAGAGCCTAACGGCAAGGTTTTTTAGAGGGTATGACTATGGCAAGAACTGACGCATGAAACCGGCAATCATGCGCTTCAATTTTTTTGGTAATGCACCGATCGGGCCAATGCCGATTGCGCCGTCGCCTTCGGCAGTAAATCCGAAGACACACAAACCAAACGCAACTGACCATGAAGAATCTTTTATTGCGGACGCGCCATTTTCTCCAAGATAAATTGACGCAATGCGCGCAGGAAGTCTTAGGGCGTGTTTCGCGAGTTCTTCGATATTACTCATGACTCCGCCGCCACCGCCCGTCAAAATAATACCTGCGGGCAACAAACCATCACGGCCAATTTTTTTGAGATGCGCCTCGATGAGTTCAAAAATATCTTGAAGGCGAGCGGTAATGATTTCCTCAAGTTTCTTGCGTGGGTATGTTGTTGATGTGACGGCGCCGAGCTTTACGTGCTCCGCTTCTTCAAGGGGCATTTTGAGACCGAGTGCAATGTCGTTGGTAATGTCTGTCGAACCAGTCGGGAAGACCTCAAGAGAGATTGGAATATTGTTTTCAAATACGACTATGGACACTGTTTCCGCGCCTATATTTGCAAGTACACAACCGGCGATTTTTTGAGTTTTGGTGAGTGTAACAAGGCTTGCGGCAAGTGGGGAAGCCATCACATCTATCACCTCAACGCCTGCTTCTTCGATTGCGCGAATAAGGTCGTTGACGTGGTGTTCGAGGCACGTGATAAACATCACTTTTGCTTCAAGACGCATACCTTTCATGCCGAGTGGCTGCCCGAGCACTTGTTTGCCGTCGAGTTTGTATTGTATTGGAATAGCGTGGATAATCTTGCGATTGAGTATCATTGAAGGCTGTATTTCTTTCTCACAGTTTTCAAGAACCTTAGATAAATCGAGGTGTGTAATCTCTGAATCTGCGCGAGAGATAACGACTGCGCCGGAGGCGGTAACACTGGAGAGTCCGATACCTCCGACAGACATAAATGCACGCTTTATTTTTTGTCCAGAAGACTTTTCTGCTTGCGCGATTGCGCGGGCGATGCTACGCGCCGTGTCGTTTGAGTTGATGATGTAGCCGTGACGAAGGCCTCGTGACTCAGCGTATCCAGCGCCGATTATTTTGAGTTCGGTTCCATGCTGGCCCTTAACCTGCTCCGCGACGGCGACTTTCACCTGGTATGTTCCAATATCTATACCTACAGTAATATTCCGCGCCATATATGTCGTTAGTATAGCACGGGAGTATGCGTCTATGATGCTGTTAGATGTTGAAAACCGCTCGTGTTTTTGCTTCTGCGCGTTCCATTGCGTCTCCGTGGTCGTATCCTTTGAGGTGGTAGAGTCCGTGAATGAAAATGAAACCTATATAGTTTTCATACGATCTGCCAAACGCTTTTGCTTTTCGTCGAGCGATGTCTGGATTGATCACAATTTCGCCAACATTTTTTTCAAGGGAGAAGCTCAAGACATCCGTCGGAGCATCTTTGTTTCTATATGTTCTATTGAGGCGTCGCGATGCTCGGACTCCAACAATAGCAAAGCTAAGGGTGTATTGTGGGCCTAGCACACTGTCTTTTATGCGCGCAAAAGGCAAGCTCGGAAGCCTGCCTTTTGTCGTGTTTTTGATAGAAAATGTGGGTACCTGACTCACAGGGAGATTAGCGGCGACCCGCTGGTTTTTCCGCGACCTTTCCCATCTTGATGAGCTCAGCCATTTTTTCACGGCCTCGAATAGACTTAAGTGCGCGCTTCTTCTTTACATATCGTGAAGGCTGGCGCTCACTGTATCGGATAGATCGAACCCGAGGAAGTACACCTGAACCCTGAACGCGTCGAGTAAACCTCTTGAGGAGGTTTAGGTTGTTTTCGTTTGCGTTTCGCTCGATTTGAATATTTACTGCCATAGTGGGGAAGATATTAACATACTACTTAAGCCGTTGCAAGTATCGGGAAAGCTCCGCTAGGCTCACAATGTCTTGCGCTCGGGTGTCGATATGTCGGATAACGACCGTGTCATCAAGGGCCTCTTTTTGGCCCATAATGATGAGATGAGAGGGTTTGACGTGTTCTGCTGTGGCAAGCTGGTTGACGAGCTTTTCTTTGGTAAGGGCATGATATACCGGAATGCGTGCTTTTCGTAGGGTGTCGATGATAATAAGGCTTTTGAGGCGTGCTTTGAAGCCGAGTTGGATGAAATAAAACTTCGGGCGCTGGATTTTTCGAACGGTGATTTTGAGCACCATATCAGGTGTTTTTTTGAAACAAATCGTACCACTCATCATGGGTATATCTTTTTTAAAACCAACCTTTTTTGAGATGTAGTTGTGTCGGCACCCTGTTGCAAGAAGTACAGACTCTTGTTCTTTACGAGGGCCACCTGTGCCGCGGATTTCAAAGATAGTATGGGAGCAGTAGCTTCTGTCACTGATGAGACGGTCGTTGATGCGGTATGGAATGTTGAGTGTTTCTAGATATTCGAGGACTTCTTTGAAGTGCTGGATGCTCGGTTCGCTTAAAAAGCCCATTGGTTTTGGGGCATGTTCGCAGACACGAGCGTCTCGCTCATCAATCCAGCGCAACAATTCGAGGGGATCCTTTTTTACCGCAGCTCTCAATTCAGGTGACATTTCTCCGACATGTTTTCGGATATACGAAGCAAGCTCGCGATCGAAACGAGCGGCAGAATCTTTGTCGCCAAGTGTGTTGATGTCTATGGAGAGGTCACCGAATCCTTGTTCGGTGAGAATCGCGCAGAGTGTTTTTATTACAAGTGCTTCAGCAACACTGTTTGCGGTGCCGATGATGTCGAGTCCACACTGAAATAGTGTTGAACGCTTGCGTGCCGAAAGGCCACCAAATGGCTTTCGGTAATAGAGCATGAGTGGATGAGGAAGGGATGCCATGTCGTTTTCGAGATATGTACGCAAAAGGGCAATTTTTTCCTCAGGAGTGGCGGTGAGTCCTTCTTGTTCTTCGTTGAGTGTTCGTGCGGACCCGCTTTTGAATGACGATGCTTTGCTTACGTCTTCTTTTGTGATGTCGGGTGTTTTTATGGGGGTGAAGCCGAAAAACGAAGCGATGTCAGCTACTCGATCGAGCTCTTTGAGCAGATACGGTGCCTGTTTTTGTGCATGCTTTGTGCGTGATCCGGAATTCATGGTCGGTACTGTATGCTTATTGTTGATCATTTCTGTCGGTGCCAGGGAAGAGGTCGATGCGGCTTAACGGAAGGAGTCGTACAAATGGTCGACCCATGATGAGGTCGGTACCCACCGGACCCCACATGCGCGAATCAGAGCTTCCACTTCGGTTGTCGCCCATAACAAAATATTCGTTGTCTTTGAGGGTCATGGTGACGGTGTCTTGCTTCTGGTGTTCTGGAGCGATGTAGTTTTCTACCAGCACTTCGCCGTCGGGATGCGCAGGGTTTTTAATGTGTACCGTGCCCCCGCGGATTTCAACAGTTTCTCCTGGCAATCCAATAATGCGCTTGATGAAAAACTTTGTTTTGTCGTTTGGATACCTGAACACGATAACGTCCTCGCGATGTGGCGCTTCAATTTTATATGAAATTTGATCGACAATCAGGTATTCACCGTTTTTAAATGTGGGGTCCATTGATGCGCCACTAACGACGAATGGTTGAGCAATAAAAAAACGTATAGGGAAGACAATAATTGCGGCGAAAATCGTAAACTTCACGATTTCCCAAAAAAAACCGCCGGACTTTTTTTGCTGTTGAGCAGGTTGTTGTATCTGTGGAGATTCTTGCTCAGTCATGATGGAGAAATTTTACTGCAAATATCATTCCGGCACAATAGAGGCGTATCGTGGTACAATATTCCACACACATAGTAAAGATAATCACCATGTATATTCTTGTTGGACTCGGCAATCCTGGGGCAGACTACGAACAGACTCGGCATAATGTCGGGCGCATTGTCTTGTCTGCGGTGCATCGTGCAGGTGATTTTTCTCCGTGGAAAAAAGATGGTGTGCTCAACGCGCTTGTTTCTTCTGGGGAGCTTTCAGGAAAAAAGATAAAGCTCGTCATGCCTGAGACATTTATGAACAAATCAGGACAAAGTGTTGCGCCGCTGGTGACCGATGAAAAGAAAGCAGAACAGCTTATTGTTGTCTACGATGATCTCGATTTGCCACTTGGTGCGATGAAAATTTCTTTCAATCGAAGTTCGGGCGGACATCGCGGTGTTGAGTCTATTATTCGTTCGCTTAAGACAGAGGCATTTACCCGTATTCGTGTGGGTATTTCTCCAAAAACGCCAACAGGGAAAATGAAAAAACCATCAGGTGACGTTGCGGTGCAAGATTTTATTCTCGGTGTATTTCGTGACGCAGAGATGAAAGAGCTACAGAAGGTTACTCGGCAGGCAGTGAGTGCTGTGGAGGTGCTTGTGTCTGGTGGTTCTTCTGCGAAAGGTATTCGAATGGCGCGCGAAACAGCAATGGGGGAGTTTAATGGAAAATAAAAAATAAGAGCGCGCCGTCTCGGACTACGGCGCGCTCAGTACTATTGTCCCGGTTATCGCATTCCGGTCGCGGCAGGTTGTACTGCAGGGTGGTTTTTCGCTTCAACCCTATCAGCTTGTTCTTGCGATGGGTATGCACCCAACCACACGGGATGCCTTTTTGTACATGTGACCTGAGACACTGGGTGGTCCTTGCCATCGGGGGTCCATCCCGAAGCACACGCAGGAGTGCTCAATCCGACTCGTAGTATCCCGCATATCTCGCGGCTACCAGTGGGGGTATCCAATTCCCACATCAATCACATGACCCATCGGAAGTCGTTCTATGTGAAAGTATATCGCTATCTCTCCAAACACAAAAGCCCCTCGCGGGGCTTTTGTTGGGGTGGGCGAGATGGAGATTTGACAAATTATTTTTATAATGCCATTATAAAAATCGTCGTACATTGCACATGTGTGCCTAAGGCACGTTTCGAACATCACGTCTATTTACAAAAGGAGGAAGCACATGACGTTTCAAAAGGTCTATGTTGATTGGGAGAAAGTAAGACCTGTTCTTAAGGCTTGCAATCGGCAGCTTCAACAGAAGATTGAGGAGGTCGCAGAGCGCTACAGGGGGACTATCGGAATGAACGTGATCTCCCGCTATGGTTTTGGCTGGAGCGTGATTGATGTCTGGATTCCGCATACCGACAAGCGTCGAAAGATGGAAATTGAGCCAGATCGATACGTTCGTCTCAATCAGGAGGAACTGCAACGCATCAGTGGTATGCTCGGTGAAATCATCAAGCCCTTTCCCAAGCTTGAAATTGTTCTCACGTCGAACATCTCTGGTGTGCGCAGCTACAGTATCAGGGTCAAGAATGCGCCACACATTCGTAAGCCGCCGACGGCTGCGCAGGCAAAGAGGTTCAGTCAAGAGGCCGATTTCAACAGAATCGGGCAGTTTCTGAGCAGGCATCGTGGCATGAGTCCTTCGTGGGACGATGATGTGCCTGTGATTGCAGAGAAGACGGGTGTGACTGAAGAAGTGGTGCGTAAATACGCCCGTACTCACGCGCACGCGTGACAACCGAAAACGCTGGTCTTGCGACCAGCGTTTTTTTTCGTCCTTTAATTTTCTGCGAAACTATTTTTCTCCGATAAATGAGAGTGCCATTTTCTGGTCCTTCGCATCAAAGAGTGTGATTTTGAAGGTGTAGCTTTTGCCAAGAGAAAGTTTTTCTCGAAGCTTTGCCTCACTTCCAAACTCTGAGATGTGCACGAGGCCCGCGATGCCTTCTTCGATCGATGCGAGCGCGCCATGCTTATTGAACTTGATGATGACACCCTGCACTACGTCATCTTTCTTGTATTTCTTCTCCGCTTCTTTCCAAGGGTTTGTTTTGAGTGCCTTGATAGAAAGAGAAATCTTTCCGTCTTTGATTTCAATAATCTTTACACGAACCTTATCGCCAACCTTAAACATGAGCTTAGGGTTTTCGACGAGTGTCCAGTCGATCTCTGAAATGTGTACGAGACCCTCGAGACCTTCTTCGAGTTTCATAAATACGCCGAAGTCTACAACGCCCGTAACTTCACCGTTTACTTCATCACCGACAGTATACTTGCCGATAATTTTCTCTTTGTTTTTGAGTTCGGGACTCTTTTCAGAGAAGATAAGTTTTCCTTCTTTTGGAATTGCGCCGATGATAGATACTGCAATTTTCTGACCGATGAGCTTTTTGAGCTCTTCGAGAATCTTGTCTTTGTCGCCATCCGCTACGCGAGGGTAGTGCTCAGTTTTAAGCTGAGATGCTGGAAGGAATCCAGTGATACCTTGCCATACGAGGATAAGACCACCTTTGTTTGCGTCCTGTACAGGAATTTCGTAAATAGTCTTCTCTGCAATAGCCGCTTCTGCTTCGCCCCAGATGAGCGCCTGGCGTGCTTCTTTGAGAGAGATTTCAATATAGCCGTCCTTATTGTCGAGAGTGACAACTTTTCCGGCAACATTGTCGCCAATGTTGATTTTCTTAATAACGTCTCGCGCGCTGATAAACTCTTTTCCGAAAATGATACCAGTGCCGAATGGCGCGATGTTTACATAAACCGCGTTCTTTTCAATACCAATGACAGGTCCCTCGACGAGATCTCCGGGAGAAGGAGGGGTGTCTGTCTTAGTGAGGATGTCTGTCATGACAGAATCCTTTTTTGCCTTTGATTCCGCAGACTCCTCATGGTTGTCGGTGCCTGCAATTTCTTCCACGACCGACTTTGCCGCTTTTACAATTTTTTCTTTAATACTCATTACAATACTGCTTAATTAATAATATGCGCTACGTGTGAGCCGAAGCGCTACACTGTTGCC
This sequence comes from uncultured Candidatus Saccharibacteria bacterium, assembly GCA_964390845.1. GTDB lineage: Bacteria > Patescibacteriota > Minisyncoccia > Phycocordibacterales > CALRHW01 > SICJ01. The sequence continues at coordinate 225,112 of CAYMIL010000001.1, read as the reverse complement.
TTTTCTCACATAAAATCCCTACAAAACGGAGGAATCAGGCGTAGGGGGAATTATACATGGAAATGGCGTTTTGTCTATGCTGTAAGGGGCGGTTTCTTTTTTATGAAAATTCCATATAATGGACTCATGATTATTTCATACCAAGGAGTCGAATCATTCAAAGTTCAGTTTGGCGATATTATTATTGCCTACAACCCTGTATCGAAAGATTCGAAGTTTAAATCTATTAAATACGGAGCAGATATTGCCCTTGTCTCGACCAACCATCCAGATTTCAACGGCGCAGACATGGCGTCTCGGGGCGATAGAATGCCCTTCGTCATTTCCGGCCCAGGCGAGTATGAGATAAAAGAGGTTTTCATCAAGGGTTTTCAGTCAGAATCACACTATGCTGGAGCACCTCGTCTCAACACTATCTATACAGTGCTCCTTGAGGGTATCAACCTGTGTTTCCTCGGTGCACTCAACGGCCCACTTCCAAGCGACATGCTTGAGGAGATAGATGAAGTAGATATTCTTTTTGTGCCGATTGGTGGAGAGGGTGTGCTCGATCCGTCTCAGGCATACAAACTTGCGGCATCACTTGAGCCAAAGCTCATCATCCCGATGCATTATGGTGATATTGGCGATAAAAATGCACTTAAGACTTTTCTCAAAGAAGGAGGCGAGGAGTCTGTGAAGCCCGTCGACAAATTAACCATTAAGAAGAAAGATCTTGAAGGTAAAGAGGGCGATGTTGTTGTCCTCGAGCCAACATTGTAAAAACTATGCGACGCATTATTGAAAAAGTGCGACAATCTTCTGAGCAACAACGACATGCGTATGCGTTTGCCACGGCGTTTGCGCTGACACTTGTTGTGTTTGTGGTATGGATGTCTGTCCGCGCACCCGGTGTGTCGGGTGAGGCAAAGACAGCACAGCGACACTTGCTCGATCCGATCTCATCAGCGCGCGTCAGTATTGCAAACGTGCTGTCTAGTCTTACGGGCAATATTAAGAATGTGACACAAAAGATTCATGACTCGCAGAATGTCGAGTACAAAGCTGATTTTGTGCATACATATACACAATAAAAAGGCAGAAATACTAGCTTCCGAAAGGACCGGTTTCGTGCTATAATACCGCTATATATGGCCAAAAAGGATGAACGAGTAGATGTAACAGAAGACGCCTCAGGGGGCGTTGTTTTGCCGCGTGAAATTACGGCAGAAATGAAGGATTCGTATTTGGACTACGCGATGTCCGTTATTACATCGCGTGCACTCCCAGATATTCGTGATGGTCTCAAGCCTGTACATCGCCGCATTCTTTTTTCTATGGGAGAAAAGGGTTTGACTGCTTCTGCGAAAACTCGAAAGTCGGCGACCGTGGTGGGAGACGTGATCGGAAGTTATCACCCACACGGCGACGTTGCTGTGTACGATGCCATGGTAAAAATGGCACAAGATTTCAGCTTCCGTTATCCGCTCATTATCGGTCAGGGAAATTTCGGATCTGTCGACGGCGATGGCGCGGCGGCATACCGATACACTGAAGCAAAAATGTCACGCATTGCTGGAGAAATGCTTCGAGATATCGACAAAGACACGGTAGATTTTCGTCCAAACTATGACGGCACAAAAAAGGAGCCTGTTGTGCTTCCTGCGGCGGTGCCAAACCTACTTCTCAATGGTACGCTCGGTATTGCTGTGGGTATGGCAACCAACATTCCTCCGCACAATCTTCGAGAGGTTGTGGATGCGACAATTCATTTGATAGACAACAAAGACGCGACCACAGAAGACTTGCTTGAGTTTGTGCAGGGTCCGGATTTTCCACTTGGAGGCATTATTTATAATAAAAAAGACATTCACCATGCGTACGCGACTGGTCGTGGAGGCGTTGTCGCGCGAGGTGTTGCCGAAATTGTTGAAACAAAAGCGGGGACATTTCAGATTGTGATTACCTCAATCCCATATCGTGTTATCAAAGAGGATTTGATTGTAAAAATTGCTGATCTTGTCCGTGAAAAGAAAATTGAGGGCATTAAGGGTATGCGCGATGAATCTGCAAAAGATATTCGCATTGTTATCGACCTCAAGGGCGGTACGCATCCACAGAAAGTGCTCAATTCGCTCTACAAACATACTCAGCTTGAAGACGTTTTTCATTTTAATCTTGTCGCGCTCGTCGACGGTGTGCCACAAACACTCCCACTCAAGTCGTTTCTCGGTGAGTTTATCTCGCATCGACAAACTGTCGTGCGTCGTCGCACAGAGTTTGATCTTAAAAAGGCACTTGAGCGCGAGCATATTTTGCTTGGTCTCAAAAAAGCGCTCGACCATATCGACAAAATCATCAAGTTGATTCGTGCCGCAAAAGACGTAGAAACGGCGCACGCTGAACTCAAAAAAGAATTTAAGTTCTCAGACATTCAGGCAACTGCAATTTTGGAAATGAAACTCCAGAAGCTCGCGGGTCTTGAGCGAAAGAAGATTGAAGACGAACTCAAGAGTGTTCAGGAGCTTATCAAAAAACTCAAAGAGATATTGTCGAAGCCAAAAATGATTTTGGATATTATCAAGACAGAGCTCAAGGAGATTGTTGAAAAGTATGGTGATGAGCGCCGCACAACGGTGATTAAGGGTGGCGTGAAAGCAATCTCTGTCGAAGATCTTATTCCTGATGAAGAAAATGCGTTGGTGCTTACTGCGGGCGGTTATGTGAAGCGTACAAGCCCGGATGAGTATCGAAAGCAGAAGCGTGGCGGCGTTGGTGTTATCGACCTCGACACAAAAGAAGAAGATTTCGTATCAATGCTCGTAACAGCAAGCACACACAGCGACATGCTCTTTTTCTCTGATAAAGGAAAGGCGTACCAGATAAAGATGTATGATTTGCCTGAAGGTAAGCGCGCGACAAAGGGAAAATCTCTCGTCAATTTTATCTCACTCGGCGATGATGAGCGCACAACATCGCTTCTTGCGATGCCAAAGGAAACAAAGGCGGCGGCAGAGCTCTCACTCTTTATGATTACCGAACAAGGAACAGCGAAAAAGGTGAAAGCAGAGCATTTTCATGAAGTGCGTCGCAGTGGTCTTATCGCGATCTCTCTCGACAATGGAGACAAGCTTGTGTCGGTTTCGTTTGTAAACAAAGGCGACAGTGTTGTTGTTGCAACGGCAAAGGGTCAGTCGATACATTTCAAGGAATCTGATATCCGTGAAATGGGTCGCAATGCCGCTGGTGTTCGCGCTATCAAGCTTTCCAAGGGAGACAAGGTTATCGCCGCGCAGGTTGTGAAAAAAGAATGGAAGAAACCAGAGCTTCTCGTCATTTCTGCAAACGGCTACGGAAAAAAGACAGGTATTGATGAATACAAGATTCAGAACCGTGGAGGAAGTGGTATCAAGACCGCAAAAGTAACTCCAAAAACAGGCGACATTATCTGCTCACAAGTTGTTACAGAAGAAGAGACGGAGGTCGTAGCGATGTCACAAAAGAGTCAGGTTGTCCGTGTTGATATCAAGGAAATTCCAGAGCTCGGCCGGCAGACACAGGGTGTACGAATCATGAAACTGCGAGAAGGGGACAAAATTGCTTCACTCATCTGTTTGTAGGATAAAAAACCACACCACTTGTGTGGTTTTTTTGTGTATAATGAAAAGACATGTTCTCTAGTCCGGAAAAAAATATAGAGCACTTCGCATTGATACAGGGCATGACACTTGCCGACATTGGCGCTGGTCCTGGTTTTTATGCAAAACTTGCCGCGCGCGCTGTTGGTCCACATGGCAAGATATACGCGATTGATATTCAAAAAGAGCCACTTACTCGTCTTGCGAATGATGCGCAAAAAGAGCATCTGCGAAATATTGAAATTATTTGGGGCGATGCGGAAAAGGTGGGAGGTACCCGACTGCGTGATGCATGCGTCGATGGTGTGATTGTTGCCAATCTTCTTTTTCAGATAGGCAATCGCGATACGTTTCGTGAGGAAGTGTCTCGAATCCTTAAGCCTGGCGGAAAGGTTTATGTTGTCGACTGGACGGATTCTTTTGGAGGCCTTGGCCCTGAGCCGAAAGCAATTGTTACCGCATCGGCATGCAAGGCGTTGTTTGAAGCGGGTTTCGCCGTCGAGAAAACATTTGACGCAGGCAAGCATCATTACGGAATAATCTTTAAGAAAAAGTAACATGAAGGAAATTAGTAAATTTCAGTTGGTGCTCATGGTTATCTTTGGTGCATGTATTCTGATTGGCGTCATGATTTTTGCTGTTGGACGTTTTGGAAACACGCAAAACCCCGTAACGCTCACAGTGTGGGGTCCTTTTACGAGTGAGGTGTTTTCAACGCTTGTAGAAAACTCACCGCTCTATCAAAACAAACTCATACAGATTACGTATGTACCTAAAACAGTACAACAGCTTGAGGCGGACCTTGTAAATGAAATCGCATCTGGCCGTTCACCAGATCTATTCTTTTTGCCACAGGACCTTATCGTAAAGTATCAGAGCAAAGTGTATCCTATCCCATACGCGTCGCTTTCAGAACGTGATTTCAAAGACGTGTTTATTGAAGAGGGTGAGCTATATCTCGCGCCAGATGGTGTGATGGGTATTCCGTTTGTTGTCGACCCGCTCGTAATGTTTTGGAACAGAACCATATTTTCAAATGCAGGCTTGAGCTTGCCTCCTAAATATTGGAGTGAGCTCTATGACCTAGCGCCGAAACTAACAACAAAAGATGAGGGTGGAAACGTGCGCCAGAGCGTAGTGTCGCTTGGTGAATATACCAATGTTTCCAATGCGATGGATGTTCTCGGCGCGCTCGCAATGCAGGCGGGGGGCGTGCTTTCTCGCCGGTCCGGCTCACAGGTTGAATCAACAATCGACGACAACAACGGCGCGCCGCTCGTGCCTGCCTCTGTCGCACTTTCTTATTACACAGAGTTTAGTAATCCACTAAAACCATTTTATTCATGGAACAGATCGTTGCCCCTCTCCAAAAATTACTTTATCGCCGGACAGCTGGCGCTCTATATGGGGTACGCGTCTGAGGTGGCAGATATTCAAAGCAAAAACCCAAATCTCAACTTCAACGTGGCAATGTTGCCTCAGTCTCCAGAAGCAAAACAAAAAGTGACATTTGGCCGGATGATGGCGTGGGCGATTCCAAAAGCATCTCAGCACAAAGACACGGCGATTAGCGCGGCACTCATGCTCGTCAACAGTCAGGCACTTCAGGAGCTCAGCAACACGATACAGCTACCTCCTGTTCGTCGAGATTTGCTTACACAGCGTCCGACAGAAGCGTATATGTCTGTGTTCTACGACGCAGCAATTCAGTCTCGTGCATGGCTTCAACCAGACAGAGATCAGACAAACGCTGTCTTTAAAGAAATGATTGAGTCTGTGACTGGTGGTCGTCGCACGCCTGCCGAAGCCGTTGATCGTGCACATGACGAGCTTGAGGTGCTTTTTAATAATACACAATAGCTACTCTATGAAACTACTTTCAGGAATATGTCTTGCATGTGTGATGCTTGTGTGCGCGGTATCTGTAGCACTTCCATCGATGGCGCATGCTCAAAGCCGAGGAAATGGCCTGATTCCGTGTGGCAACACAGTCGACCCGTCGACGGGAGGTATTACAGACGAGTGTACGTTCAACGATCTCCTTAAGCTTGGTAAAAATGTGATCAACTATCTCATTGCCCTTGCGATTCCGCTTGCGGCAATATCTTTTACCTATGCCGGTTTTTTGTATATTACTGCTGTTGATAACCCTAAACAGGTAGAAAAAGCGCGGTCCATCTTTTTTCTGGTGCTTAAGGGTTTTCTCTTGGTGCTCTCCGCGTGGCTTATTGTGTATACAATCGTGAGTTTGCTTGACCAATCCTTCTCATTGCTGAAATAAGATTATATAATCATTGTATGAAATACATACTTGTTGTGCTCATGTGTGTGACTCTCTGGTGTGCGTCTGTAGTGTCTGTGTCTGCTCAGGTAGAAACTCAAAACCCGTCATCGGGTCAATCTTCTGGGGTTATTACACAAAATCCAGGAGGCTCGAGCGGGGGAAGTTCTGGCTCTAGCCAATTGTCATATTTTCCAAACCCCTTTGGAGAGGGTGTAAATGGACCAAACAGTCTTATTGGTTTTATTGAATATGTGCTTAAGGTGATTGTGATGCCTATCGGGTCGATAGTGGTTGTTTTCTACGTTATCTACACAGGATACAAGTTTGTGACGGCTCAGGGTGATGTGAAAAAGCTTGAAGAGGCAAAGAAGGGTTTCTATGGTGTGATGATTGGCGCGGCGATTTTGTTTGGCGCTGTGGTGATTGTGGAAGCGGTACGCGCAACAATCTGCCAAGTGTCCAATAACAGCATCCCAGATTTATGTCAAAAAAGATTCTAGTTATCGTATTCTGTATACTGTCGTGTGCGCAGATGATTGTGCCTATGCACAGCGCGTCGGCAGCCGGCTTTTTCTCCCAGTCTGAAGTTGGTCAGTTTTATACATATCAAAATACGTGCTCTGTGCCTCCAACAAATTTTCGTGAAGTGATTTGTATTTTTGTTGGTATTCTTCGACAAATTGTACCGCTTCTCGCTGCCGCAGCGCTCCTTGTTTTCTTCTGGGGACTTGCACGCTTTGTGTACAGTGCTAGTGGTGATGGTGGTTCGCACGAGGCGGCACGCAACATTATGTTTTGGGGGATTATTGGGCTGTTTGTGATGGTGAGTATCTGGGGTATTGTCAATTTTCTCGCAAGCGATCTTGTGGGCACGAGCTCTGTATCTGTGCCTCGATTGCCAACCTTTTAATATATGAAGCATCTTTTTCTCCCGTATATTGCAGAAGCGTCTAATGGAGGTATCAACGACCTGCTTGGGGGTGCTTACAGTGTTATCACAGCACTCATTCCTATTGTTGCTGGGATCACATTTGTTGCGTTTTTGTGGGGTATTGCGCAGTTTATGTTGCACTCAGCAGAAAGCGGGAAGCGTGAAGAGGGTCGGAAGTTTATGGTGTGGGGCGTGATTGCGCTGTTTGTCATGATGAGTGTGTGGGGTATCGTTAAGTTTGTGGGAGACAATCTCAACATAAAAACTGGCGAGTCGCTTTCAAGTGGAGGTTTTTAGGGTTATTCACAGCCATCTGGGCTAAAGCGGTGTATGTGTAGTATTATTATTGGGTACCATATTAGTATTTAAAAAGTTAGAAACGTATATGAAAAAGATTATTATCGGAAGCGCGCTGTTTCTCTCACCGGCACTCGCGTTTGCTGCAGAGCTCACAAAAATTAAGAGTCTTATTAGGGCTATTGGAGACATAATTGGACTTGTAACTCCAATCATCTTCGCTCTCATTCTCGTGTACTTCTTCTGGGGTCTTTTGAAGTTTGTGATGAATGCGACAGATAGCGACGCGCGAAAAGAAGGACGACAGATGATGGTGTGGGGAATCGTTGCGCTATTCGTAGCTTCAAGCGTATGGGGACTCGTTCGATTTATCGGTGATTCACTCGGTGTTGGTGTTGGTGGTAGCTCAGATAATGGTTCTATCACTGTTCCAAGTGTTCCAATTCCTGGTAATAATTAGTAGTCGTTTTCTATGAATATATATGGACTGTTAAATAACGTTGTTCAGTATATTCTTCAGCCGATTGTTGTTCTTCTATTTGCTATTGCGCTGACAGTATTCTTTTACGGCATTGTGAAGTTTATCCGCGACACGGGGAATGGAGGCGATGTGGAAGACGGGAAGCGTAGTATTTTCTGGGGCATTGTTGGAATGTTTATCATGGTTTCTGTCTATGGCATCATTCGAGTCCTTCTGAGAACATTCGGCATCCCCAATCCTCCTGGATCAGGCTTTTTCTAACGCTTTTATACAAAATGCCCGGCTGTCTGCCGGGTTTTTTGTTTGAGAAAGAAATATGAAAACGAAAGCGGCGTGGGACAAGTCCCACGCCGCAAGAAATCACTCGACACGTCACCGGTGTGCCTTGACCACATAGGTCAGGGGCTCATCGGTCGTGCACCCAATTCGCAGTGCACAAACCTCGATGACATCGAGGCCGAAATGGTTCCTGTAGTAGGAGCTGAACTCCTGCCAGGAAACCCCTCGACCCCGTTCGCATCGGAAGGGAGGAAGCTCCTTCTGAACAGAGCCCCATTGCTTGGTGCGGGCGGTGTAGCGGATCACCATTTCCGGCGACTCGCTTTCCATACCCACGTCCGCAACGGTTTTTCCAGAGTTCGTCGGGGTGACGAATACCGGAGTCCACTCTCCCTTGTGAAGAGTGCCCACGATCTCTTTGTCGTAAGCAATCTCCACGAGGTTGCGGTTTGCGGTTGCCGTTGCTGGTCCGCGGCAAATGAGCCACACGATCATTGCTACCGATCCAGAAAATGCGATCAGCGCGAGAAACGTTCCTACCCGGAACTTCTTCTTGATCTGCAAGACCACCACGAGGGTGATCATGCCAAGGCCTGCGATGATGCAACCGGTCCAGATCAGGAACGAGACGATCGCCCCTGTGCCTCCAAACGACGGAAGGCTCTTGGTGGGGAGGAACATGATCATGCCGACCAGCGCTCCCGCGAGGAGCGCAGGCACAGCGTACTGCTTGTGCTTGCCTGACCATGCGAGGACTCGCGACCCCTTGTTGCGCATCCATGCCGACATGGCGGGGACGCGCTTCTTGGTGCCACTGCCCGCAGCGATTGCCCGTGCGTACAGGCGCGCAGACTTTTCGCGAGCCCACGCCATCGCGGGTGCGACCTTCTTGGTCGTTGCGGATGCCTTGTCGCGCATCCACCCGAATGCCGCGCCGAACTTCTTCTTGAGTCCGCCGTGGTTCTTGATGCGGCGCTTCTTCAAGCGCTTCTTGGCGACAAGTGCCTTACGGTACAGACGAGAGACGTTCTTGTGAATGGACGTGAACACAGTGTTCTCCTTGTGCCCCCGGAAGGGGGATTGGGTGTGAGTGATATGTGAAAGAGCAAGCCTACCTGTATAATACTATCACGTTTTTATATAAAAGTCAAGCCAGTATTCCGTCCGTGGAATACTGGCTTGTGGGCGCACCATCGCAGAGAGAGGTCGAAGGGTTACTGGTTCAGGTTGAGACCAATGGTGTCCTTGTCCAAGACAAGGGTGCCCTTGGTTTCACTCAGTTTCGAAGCAGCGAACATGCTGGCACCCTTGCCATCTGCAGCGGTTCCGATCTTCTCGTAGCCTGCCGCAGTTGCCTCAAGTACAGCCTTCGTGCCAGCAGCTTCGGCTTTAAGCATGGCCTTCTTGCCAGCGGCTTCTGCCTCGAGGTTCTTCTGTCGAACCGTTGCCTCAGCGGTGCCGAGGGTAATGGTCCGTACAGCGTCCTGCTCTGCCGCGAGCTTCTTCTGCTCGGCCCGGTACTTCTCCTGCGTGATCTCACGCATGTCCTCGTCCGAAAGCTCGACCGAGATCATGTTGGCGCTGTCGATGACCTGGCCGTACAAGTCCTCGAGGCTATCGTTGCCATTGAGGCACTTCGTGTTGAGGGTCTTGATTGCCCTGATGAAGGGCGAGTTATCGCCTTCGGTCTGCATCCCGATCAGACTCTCGTAGCTTTCCTTGCCCACGAAGTCTCGGATGACCGCGGTAATCGCGGCGGCGACCGCTTGAATCCAGTCGCCTGGCTTGCCAGATGTTCCGTACAGCGTCTGGTACGGATTGACCGTCCTCAGGTTCACGAGAACCTTGAGAGTGAGGCGGAGGTTGTTTTTGTCCTCCACCTCAACAATCAGGAATGCGTATTGCGCCCTCCAAAACAGCGAAGACACAATTTCATCCCGAGGAAAAATCTCGGCCTCTTCGGTTTCAGCGTTCCACTTCAGGGTGTTCCACTTGAAGTGGTACGTCTGGACCGTCTGCCACAAGCCAATCCATTCCACACCGAAGTGCAGATTCCAAAAGCTACGCGGTGCTTCCTCGTTGTCTGGAAGCTTTACCAGCTTGTTGCCGACCATGACGTGCCCCCGGATAGAGATCACGAAGTGGTCAAACACGCCACTACGGGCGCCACCAGTTTTGCTGGTGTCACTTCTTGCGTCACCACGGTCTTTGTCGGTTCCGCTGGAGACACCTCTCACAATGGGAATGATCTGTCCCTCAGTGGGAAAGATGAAGAACTTCTTCTTCTCCCACGAAGCGATCTTGCGGACCGTCCAGCCCAGCGCCAAGTACATGGCGGGGTGGAAGAGGGAAATGACGATGATCACCACTCCCAGCAGAGGGTTGGCGTACCACCCGAGCACCGCTACGCAGCCGCTCAGGAGGTACAAGTTGATCCAAAACATCCAGTTGATTTTCTTCTTCACGAGACACGCTACCTTTCTCTTGTTGCGATGATGCCAAAGAACGACTCTACACCGAGCCGTAATCATTACGGCCACAGCTGTGAGCCTAAAAAATATTATACACAAAAAAACAGAAAAGTCAAGTTGTGGGCGAGGGGAGACTCGAACTCCCATGGATTACTCCACTAGTTCCTAAGACTAGCGCGGCTACCAATTACGCCACTCGCCCGTATGTATGTGTGCGCACGACACCGAGTCCGCCCACCAGGATTCGAACCTGGGACCCACCGCTTAAGAGGCGGTTGCTCTACCAACTGAGCTATAGGCGGAAAAGGAACGACAGATATCTTTATAACATAAAACATAGTAATGGAAAACCCCGACCGCGCACGTGGTGCGGTCGGGGGTGTGTGATGCATAGCTTCATCACGGATTCAGTTGAACAGGACCTGTCCCTGGAGACGCTCGGGGAAGTGTGGCGACCGGATGATCACCACGACACCCTCATAGCACCCGGGGTACCGCTTGAAATGCTTGGCGATGTAGCCAAGTTCAGCTGTCATGATGGCGACGAGGCGAGGATCGTAGTCCTCGAGACTCTGGGTGCGTCCGCCTGCAGTCGCCATAGTAGCGGCGTGGCGGACGAGCTTCGGAGCTTCGCGCACGTATGCCTCTGCGGCGTGCGCTCGATCGCGGTACGGAAGTTGGCTGTTGCGGTACTTCCGTGTGTACTCGTCGAGTTGGCGTTTCATCTCGTCCTTCTCTGCGACGAGCTGCGGCCACTCTGGTTCAGACCGCTTCAAAAGCCGTCTGAACAGTTCTTGCACACGTGAGATACTCATCGGTAGTCCCTTTCGTGAAAGGAGCGTCAGTCGTTTATTCGGTATGTGACTAGAACCCATATTAGCACATTTTAAAGAAATGTCAAATATGGAGTATTGTGGTGCCCAGGGCGGGAATCGAACCCGCATGCCTTTCGGCCGCCGATTTTAAGTCGACTATGTCTACCAATTTCATCACCCGGGCTTAGTGATACTGTATCACGTTTTTTTCTTGAGGGAATCTTTGAGGCGTAGGCCGGAATTGAACCGGCGCATAGCGGTTTTGCAGACCGCCGCGTTAACCAACTTCGCCACTACGCCATAGTGCGTCTATCTGACGCCTTTCTGTTATACCACATCTTACACCTGTTCGTCGCCCCGCAATTCACTATCGAGCGAACCAATTTCGTCGATGCGCTGGCGGTTTTTTTCACCAGTGTCTATTGCGAAGTCGAAGAATGGAAGCGCTCGAATACGTGTTTTAGATTTTACATAGTCTCGAAACTCTCGACGCTTTCGTTTTGCAAATTCAAGCGCGGCACGTTCTCTGTCTGCCGGAAGCGTTGTGAAAAAGATGGTGGAAAGATTGTTGTGTTCGTTGAAGGTTGCGTTGGTAACGGTAATAAGCGAAGAAGGTCCCGCTTCATGCTGGAGGAATTCTGCCGCTAGGTGGCGTAGGTGTTCTCTTACTTTTTCTTCTCGGATACTCATATTTGTTTTTCTACAATGCGCACAGATTCGAGTCGATCTCCAACGGCGAGCTCGATTTTTGTTTCAATCATTGCGCCAAATTCAGCACCTTCTTCAACTTCGTTCGCTTTCTCTTTGAATACCTGCATACCGCGTACTTTTCCTGTGCCGATCTCAGTATCTCGACGTAAGATTTTTACCTGTGTGCCGACGGCAATAATTCCTTTTTCAACTTTCGCACCAATTACTTGTTTTCCTTTTGCTTCACTGAACAATTTAAGGATGCGGGCCACGCCAAGGGATTCCTCAACGCTTACGTGTGGTTTGCGCTCCTGAAGGACTGTCTCGAGCCACTCGAGGAGTTTGTAGATGATATTGAAGGAGTGAATAGTGATACCTGATCGTAGTGCGAGGCTTTCTGCACGCGGGTCTGCTGTGGTGTGAAAACCGATGACGAGCGCAGATTCATTGCCGGTTGCAAGTTTTACATCACTTTCTGAAACTGCACCAATACCACTTTGAATAACAGAAAAGACAACTTGTTCGTTGTGTAATTGTTCGATTTTCTGGAGAAGAGCTTCGAGGCTACCACCAGCATCTGCTTTGATAATAAGAGGAACAACGACACGTTCTTGAGATGTGCCTTGTGTGTGTTGTTTTTGTAGGGCCTTCTTTCGCGCTGCTTCAAGGGCGCGTTCGCGGACCTCTTGTACGTACGCTTCTGCTTCCTTGCGTCCAGCAAAGGTGATAAACGGTGCGCCAACAGTCGGTAGGGTGTCCCAACCGATGATGCGCACCGGGCTTGAGAATGTAGCGGTTTTGATCGCTTTGCCTAAAAAGTTTTCCATGATACGCACAGGTGCCATGCTTTCGCCGGCGACGACATACATACCTTGCGAGAGGGTTCCGTTGCGAATAATGAGGGTCGCAGTGATACCTTTTTTTGAATCAAGGTTGCTTTCGAGCACAATACCTTCTGCGGGTATGTCATGGAGTGCGCGTAGTTCTTGCATTTCAGCAACAAGGAGCATCATGTCGAGGAGGTCACTCACTCCGTCTCCTGTTTTTGCTGAAATCGGTACCGAAGGAATGTCTCCGCCATAACCTTCGATAAAGATTTCATGTTCCGCAAGACTCTGTTTTGTTCGATCGATGTCGGCGCTTGGTTTGTCGATTTTGTTGATGGCAACGATGTAGGGAATACCAGCTTCTTTAATGCATGAGAGTGCGTGGAGTGTTTGTGGTTTGACGCCGTCTTCCGCCGAAACAACAAGAATAGCAATGTCGGCAATTTTTACACCTCGCATACGCAACGCCTGAAATGCTTCGTGGCCTGGTGTATCAAGAAAGGTGATCGCGTGTTGTATGCCATCTTGTCCTGTGTGTTCTACCTCGTATGCCGATACATGTTGGGTAATACCACCCGCTTCGTGTGCGGTGATATTTGACTTCCGGATATAGTCGAGTAGGGACGATTTTCCATGGTCAATGTGTCCCATAACAGCAATAACCGGCGGACGTACCGATACGGTCTGGGTGTTGCTGTGAGATTGTGTAGTTTTCTTCCCCATAGATGTTTTCTCTACAAACGCGGGAGTGCGCCCTGTATAACGGGGCAGTATAGCACAAAACAGAGCGAATGGTTACTTGTGCCGAGTGTCTTGCTTTGCTCGGCCAACAACCTCTTTTTCTTCGTCGGATAGCTCAAATTCTGAACTAAATCCCTTGAGGGGCTTGGAAAAGACACTGATTCGCTCGCGAGAGTGTAGGGTTGAAATGACAACGCCGTCACCGTGTTCGTTGGTGAATGAGGTAGAGAAACTTTGGTTGCCTCCAGCACCAGTTCCTTTGAATGGGTTGAAGCGCACAGTCTCGACGTGCTGAATACTATTGCGAAGGCGCTTCTCGATATTTTGGAAGTGGGCGCTCGCACGTTCGGAAAAGGTTTGCATTGCCTTGAGTTCTTCGCGTAGCACCTTCATCCCTTCTTCGATCGATGTTGCGTGTGTTCCGCCAAGTATGTTGTTGAGGCGTTTCTCGAGTCGAATAATAATAATGATAAGCACGATGATAAGAGCGCCTGCTACGTAGATTGCGATGTTTTGCGGAGAAAGAAACATGGGTTTCATTATATAAAAAAAGTATTGTTTGCAAAAGTGGCTCCTTTTTTCTATGATGAAGGGCAATGGAGGATCTCACAAAAACACAAATCGTTCTTCTGTGTTTGCTCGTCAGCTTCGTTACATCTATTGGGACAGGAATCATCACATTTTCGTTGCTTAATGAGGCGCCACAGGTTGTTTCGCAGACGATTAATCGCGTTGTTGAGCGGACTATAGAAAAGGTGACTCCGTCATCAGATAACACACAAACAATTACAAAAGAAACGACAGTTGTCGTGAAGGAAGAAGACCTTGTGGTCGACGCGATTAGTAAAAATTCAAAGAGTGTCGCTCGTATCCATGCGGGTGCGGCGGTGGCGAGCCTCGGCCTTGTAGTAGGTGCAGACGGGCTCATTGTTACGGGAATGAAAAGTTATAGTAGAAATGTCGAATACAGCGCCCTTCTTTCAAATGGCAAGGATTACCCAGTTGCTTTTGCGGGAGTGCGCTCAGGACTCGTACTGTTTCGTCTAAAAGATGGTATACCCGATGAAGAAAAGAAGACTCTTGTCCCTGCGGTGTTTGGAAATTCTGATACGCTTCAACTCGGGCAGACGGTCATTGCTATCACTGGCGCGGAACGTGACACTGTTGCGGTGGGGCGAGTGACTGCATTGCGTCGAGATGTATCTATACAAGGGTCGTCGGGATCTCTTACGGTAATAGAGACAGATATTCCATCGAAAGACCCAACTCCAGGCGCTCCACTTGTGAGTTTGTCAGGACAGATTGTGGGTTTTGATACGATGGATGATGTGTTTGGTCAGGGAAGTACGTTTGCGCCAATGAGTGTTGTTGTATCAGCCCTTTCTGCAAAGGATAGTGCTGAGTAGGTCGTTTTTTTACACATGTAGACAGTGGTATTAGATGTGTTGTATTATACCGCTGTGCTATAACGTCTATAAGATATATGCCCCCATCATTTAACCACTTCACCACAAAGGCAAAAGAAGCAATACGAAAGGCTCACGAGCTTGCTATTGAGCGGGGACAAAACCATGTCAATCCGCTCCATTTGCTCGCATCGCTTATCATGCAAGAGGAGAGTATGGTGTCGTCTATTCTTGATCGCTTGGAGGTAGACACTATTTTGCTTACAGACTCTATTCTTGAGGCGATTGAGTCTCCGGAGACAACCTCAACCCTTGCGCCATCGTATCAGATTTACCTTACACCCGAGCTCGCTCACACCATCGAAAATGGTGTAAAGATTGCATCGAGCCTCAATGACGAGTTTGTATCAACAGAACATTTGTTTGTCGCGATTACCGATGTGCCAGGAACAGCGCGCGAGATTTTGTCGCGATTCAAGATTGATAAAAATCACGTCCTCAAACTTCTCGAAGAGCTGAAGCATTCGAAGGTGACTGATGTCCAGCAACCAAAGAAGTTTAAGTCGATTGCAAAATATACACGCAGTCTCACAAAGCTTGCGCAGGAAAATAAGCTTGACCCTGTTATTGGTCGCGACAATGAAATTTCTCGCATCATCCAGATTTTGTCTCGACGAAAGAAAAATAACCCGATTCTTATCGGTGAGGCTGGTGTAGGAAAGACCGCGATTGCTGAAGGTCTTGCTATTCGTATGGCAACAGGTAATGTGCCCGAATCTCTCAAAGACAAAGAGCTTGTGTCGCTTGACCTCGGTCTACTTATTGCTGGTACGAAGTATCGTGGTGAGTTTGAAGAGCGTCTCAAAAATATCCTGAAGGAAATCGAGCGTTCCGATGGGAAAATTATCTTATTTATCGATGAGATACATACTATTGTCGGTGCAGGTGCGGCGGAGGGTTCTATCGATGCTTCAAATATGCTCAAGCCACCTCTTGCTCGTGGCGAGTTGCGAGCTATTGGTGCGACAACGCTCAAGGAGTATCAGAAACATATTGAAAAAGATCCAGCGCTGACCCGACGCTTTCAGCCGGTGTATATCAATGAGCCGGGCATTGAAGATGCAATTACAATATTACGTGGACTTAAAGAAAAGTATGAGTTGTACCACGGTGTACGCATTACCGATGATGCAATTGTTGCGGCGGTAAATCTCAGTAGTAGATATATTTCTGACAGATTTTTGCCGGACAAAGCTGTCGACCTTATCGACGAGTCTGCATCTCAGCTCAAAATCTCTCTTGAAAATATGCCGCCAGTGCTCGAGGAGGCGCACGCTCGTTTGATGCGCCTTGAAATAGAAAAGCAGGCTCTTTCTAAGGAAAAAACTCCAAAGACGAAGGCGCGCGTAAAAGAAATCGAAAAGGAAATCGCAGACCTCAAAGAGCAGACATCCGAAATTGAGCTTAAGTGGAAAAACGAAAAAGAAACTGTTGCGGATATAAAGACAATTAAGAAAGATCTCGAAAAACTTCGCCTTGAGGCAGAAGCCGCTGAAACACGCATCGACTTAGCTCGCGCGGCCGAAATCCGATACGGAAAGATTCCAGCACTTGAAAAAGAGCTTGATACAAAGACAAAGCGTCTTAAGAAACTCCAGAGCTCTCGAAGTATTATTCGTGAAGAAATTAAAGAGTCTGATATTGCAGAAGTTGTAGCACGATGGACAGGTATCCCGGTGTCTCGCATGCTTGAGGCTGAAGCAGAAAAACTTTCACGCATGGAGGATGTTCTCAAGAAGCGCATTGTTGGCCAGGATGAAGCTGTTCAGAAAATTTCAGACACAATCAAGCGTTCCCGCGCGGGCATTGCCGATCCAAACAGACCAATTGGCTCGTTTATCTTTCTTGGTCCTACCGGTGTTGGAAAAACCGAGCTTACAAAAGCTCTCGCGGAGTTTATGTTCAACGATGACAAGGCACTTATTCGTGTCGATATGTCTGAATTTATGGAGAAACATTCAGTTTCAAAGCTCATCGGTGCGCCGCCGGGATATGTGGGTCATGATGAAGGTGGAAGCCTGACCGAGACTGTGCGTCACCGACCATACTCAGTTATTCTCTTTGACGAAATTGAGAAAGCGCATCCAGAAGTGTTTAACATACTTCTTCAGGTGCTCGACAACGGTCGTCTCACGGATGCAAAAGGTAGAACGGTGAATTTCAAAAACACAGTCATTATCCTGACATCAAATATTGGCGCACAACACATCGACCGCATGCAGAAACTCGGATTTTCTGCTGGTGGAGAAAAAGAGCAGTACGAAACAGTAAAGTCTAAGCTCATGGATAGTCTCAAGGAGTACTTCCGACCAGAATTTCTCAATCGCCTTGATGATATCGTTGTCTTCGACGTACTTTCTCCGCAGTCTATTGAGCAGATTGTGAAAATCCAAGTAGATATAGTGATTGAGCGCTTGCTTGCAAAAGAGATTAAGCTCGACGTGTCTGCTGACGTGCTCTCGTATCTAGCAAAAGAAGGATACAACCCTCATTATGGCGCGCGCCCACTCAAGCGCATTATTCAAAACAAGATTCTTACACCGGTTGCGTCACTTATTATCTCAAAGGGTCTCATGAAGGGTGGTGCGGTATCTGTGGGAATGAAGAATGGTGAGTTTACGTTTGATGTGAAGAAGGGAAGAAGGGGGAGTCTGATTGCGGAGAATGTTATTGCGCCAGTAGACGCACGGGCGTAGGTTAGTGGTGATGCACGTGTGCGTGCGTTAGTGCCTCCGTTTCCTTTTTGATGGTCGCGTCATCTACAGGCGCGGCCTTCTTCATAAGCATAAGCACCGCGATATATGTAGTAATCGGAACAGCTACCACAAGGCCGATACTTCCGACCATGGTGCGAATAATTTCTGTGGCAAATATTTCTCGATTCATTGTGATAAACACGGATGTGTTTGAAGAGTGTACATAGAGCAGAAGAAGTGGAAGTGAAACACCTACATATGCAATCGCAAGTGTGTTTACAAGTGCGCCAATATGCTCACGTCCGATACGTACAGCGCGTGTGAAGATTGTTTTTCGTGGTAAGTGTGGCGCCACATGATGTAGCTCTTCAACAGAAATTGCTTGCCCGATTGCTACATCGTAGAGTACGCCAAGCAAGCCGATAAGCATGCCACCGAGAAGTAGCCCGATGAAATCTATTGAGCCACGCGTGTCAAAGTTGAGATACATTGCTTCTTCGTCGCTGAAACCACTGAGGCGTGCCCAGTGTACGGCCCAATACGCAAGCGCTCCCGTAATAACAACAGTGCCAATCATGCCGACAACGGCGGAGGTTGTCGTTTTGTTGAAGCCGTGAGTGATATATGAGCCTAGAATAATAATGAGCGACGATACGCCGAGACTCACAAGAATTGGTGAGTGTCCTTGGAGGATGCCTGGGAGCAGTACATATAAAATCAAGACCAAGCTACCAGCGAGACTTGCGAGTCCGCGGATACCTTGGATGCCTCCGAATACAAAGACAAGGAGGACAAATAGACAGGTAAAGAAGATGAGGGGAGGGAGTCGATTGGGGTCTGCGACAGAATATGAAGCACTTCCATCAAATCCGTGCACTGTTGTGCGGAGAAAAAAAGTTTCTCCGGCGCGTAGTGGCACATAGTCGTTTTCAAGTGTTATGGTCTTACCTTGCTGTGCGCCCTCACGTATCTCTACGTGTAACGTTTGAAATGTACTTTCAAGATCAGTGCCGGGGACAGTACGACGTTCTTCGTGCTCTACAGAAAGCACGCGCGCTTTTACAATCGCAACTGTATCCTGAATAAGTTCCTGTGCATGTAGGGGCGTTGCGGACACAGACAAACCAACAACACACGCGCATGCGAGAGCGATATATTTCTTCATGAGGACAGTATAGCAGTACCAGCGTGATATTTCTATTTGCAAGTCGTTTGCATTTAATGTATAGTGCGTGCATGCGTACAAGTATGTATAAAGATTCAATACTTCAGGCGTTGACGCAGGCGCACTTGCTGTCTATTTCAGACATAAGAAAAAAAGTGCGTCGTGCAGATTTTTCGACAATTTTCCGTAACCTTGAGCAGTTGTGCACGGAAGGTATTGTGCGAAAGATATATCCACGCAAGGATGTTGTGTTGTATGAACTTGTTGGACATCATGACCACGGTCATTTTGTCTGTGATGGCTGTGGCGGCATCGAATCAATCGAAACCTCTACAGTATCTCGACTCCCGTCACGCGCAGTTATTCGCGATATTGTCGTGCACGGTACATGTGCCCGCTGTGTGGTATAACCCTGTATATTTATGATTACATATATTCTGATTGTGTGTGCCGCGTTTTTGTTTACATTGTTTGGTGGTTTGTTCGCACTCCGTTTTAAAGATAAGTTGCATCTCATTTTGGGTTTCAGCGCGGGTGCTGTTATCGGCGTTGCGTTTTTTGATTTGATTCCAGAAGCAATTGAGCTTGCGGAGCACGTCACGGACATCTCAAGTATCACGGCGCTTGTTGCGCTTGGTTTTGTTGCGTATATGATTCTTGATCGATTTATTATCATGCACGGCCATACGCATCACGATGTTCATGAGCACGATGAGAGCCATGCGTGCGCGCATCATCGTCGAGGAATTCTTGGTGCCGGTAGTCTCGCGGTGCATAGTTTTATCGACGGTATGGCAATTGGTCTTGCATTTCAGGTGTCATCGTCTGTTGGTTTTATCGTGGCGGCCGCTGTTCTCGTACATGATTTTTCTGATGGTATCAATACGGTAAATATGATTCTAAAAAATAAGGGTGAACGAAAAACAGCAATGCGATGGCTTGCTGTTGATGCGCTTGCGCCTGTTCTCGGCGTACTATCGACGCTTTTCTTCAGTGTTCCGGAGGGTATACTCGGCCTTGTTCTTGCGATATTCGCTGGCTTCTTCTTGTATATTGGCGCAAGCGACCTCTTGCCAGAAAGCCATCACAGTCATCCAACACGTTGGACAACAGTAATGACTGTTGCTGGTATGGCGGTCTTGTTTGTTGCAATCAAACTCGCTGGAGTGTAGCGCTTATTTCTTTTCGGAGATTTCGTGGGTAATACGCGCGAGTATGTCTGGTGCGCTCATTGCTCCAAGGTTGCCAGAGTCTCTGCTTTCGAGTGTGAATGTGTGTGATTCAACTTCTTTATCGCCGACGATAATCATGTAAGGTATCTTGTCCACCTTTCCTGAGCGGATTTTCTTACCGAAATTCTCACTGTCGTCTGCGAGCTCTGCGCGGACACCGGTTGAAACGAGTGCGTCGTGTATCTCTCGCGCATGTGCAATATGAGTCTCACCGATAGGAATAACCTTTACCTGAGTTGGGTGAAGCCATAGGGGGAAATTGCCGGCGTAATG
This sequence comes from uncultured Candidatus Saccharibacteria bacterium, assembly GCA_964390845.1. GTDB lineage: Bacteria > Patescibacteriota > Minisyncoccia > Phycocordibacterales > CALRHW01 > SICJ01. Next base: position 204,847 of record CAYMIL010000001.1, on the reverse strand, counting down.
CTCGATGAGGGTGGACATGAATCGCTCGATAGAACCCATGATCGCGCAATGAATCATGACCACCGGTTCTTTTTCTCCTTTTTCATTGGTGCACTCCAAAGCAAAGTTTCTCGGCATGTTGTAGTCGAGCTGAATTGTTGCTACCTGTAGCGATCGGCCAATAGAATCCTTTGCGATAAAATCAATTTTCGGTCCGTAAATAGCGGCTTCACCAACGCCATCTATCCAGTTTTTGACACCGCGCTTTTCTACGAGGCGTGTGAGCTGTTCTTCCGCTGTTGCCCATATATCGGGTGTACCAAGATATTTTTCAGGATGTGCTGGGTCGTGTTTTGAGATGCGGACACGGACGTCCTTGAAACCAAACGCGCCGTAGAATTGGTCGATAATATCCCAGACGCTGAAGATTTCTTCTTCTACTTGATTGACGCGACAGAAGACATGGGCGTCATCTTGAGTGATAGAGAGTACGCGTGAAAGGCCAGAAAGCTCACCAGACTGCTCATCGCGGTATACCATGGTTGTCTCGCAGTATCGCTGGGGCATGTCTCGGTAGCTTTTTGGGGCGCTATCAAAAATCTGTGTGTGATGAGGGCAGTTCATCGGCTTCATCGCATACAAATGTTTTTCTCGGGTTTCTATTTTGAAGAGTTCGTCAGCATATTTGCTCCAGTGTCCAGATGTTTCGTAGAGTGCCTTTTTTGTGATATGTGGAATCGCCACTTTTTGGTAACCTTTTGCACGACGAAGTTCCCACACAAAATCATTGAGAAGTTCACGCATGATTGTGCCTTTTGGTGTCCACAAAGGAAGGCCTGCGCCAACAAGTTCTGAAAAGGTAAAGAGCCCCATTTCTTTTCCGATTTTTTTGTGATCGCGCTTTTTTGCTTCTTCGCGCTGGGTTACGTATGCGTCGAGTTCTTCTTTTGTGCCAAACGCAAGTCCGTAGATGCGAGTAAGCATCGCGTTGTTTTCATCGCCACGCCAATATGCGCCCGCGATGCGGTCGAGTGTAAATGCGTCGGGGTCGATATCTTGAGATGGGTTTTCTACATGACCACCACGACACAAATCCGTAAAATCTCCCGAAGTATAGAGAGTGATTGCTTCTCCCTTGTTTATGATTTCATCAATAAGCTCAAGTTTGTATGGATTGTCTGCAAACATCTTACGAGCTTCGTCGGCAGATACTTCAGTGCCTTCAAAACTTTTCCAGCTCTTGAGAATTTTACGCATCTCCTTCTCAAGTCGAGGGAGGTCTTTTTCAGAAATCGGCGTTGGGCACTCAAAATCATAATAGAAGCCATTATCGACAGCGGGGCCAAGGGTTGGACGAGCGTCAGGGAAATGGGTGCGTACCGCGCGAGCGAGTACGTGGGCAAGGGAATGTCGTATATGTTCTATGTTCATGCGTCTGATAATAGCAGTTTGGGGCCATTATTTCCATATCTATCTGTGGTAAAATAATGGCATGAAACGATATAGCAAAAAATCAATACATGTGAGTGTAAGTCTCTTGTTGCTCGTGTCTATAGTTTTCCCTATGGTGGCACGCGCAGAGGTTGGTGCATCATCTGCTCAAAACGAAGAAAAAATATTACAGATGACATCCAATCTCGTATCTCAGGTGGTTTCGTTTATGAAATCAAATACGTTTTTGGCACTTGTTGCGTCTGCACTGCCACAGCAGATTTCTTCTGATGGCACGCAAAGCCCAGCAACACCACAAACTCCCGCACCAACCCCTCCGAAAGATAAGAAACTCAGAGATTGGTGTGTGCAAAATGGGGGAACGTATTTGGAGATTCCAGGTTTTGACCCGGTGTGCGTAAGAAAGGTGCCACCAGGAAGTGGAGAGAAGTTTAGATTGGAGGTTTGTAAAAATACAGGATTTTTTGGTATACAGTGTGTGACTCTGAGACTCATTTGTCCGGCGGGTGACCCAGCGCCAGCGTGCTATGTTGTAATCGATATACCGTTTAATGAAATAAAGTGCACCATTGTGCACCCATCGCAGTATCCTGGGAAAATCCAGCTCAGGTGTACAGGTGTTGCTGAGGGGCCAGTCGATCTGTGTTATGAATATACTCCAACACCGACACCGGGTTTTACTCTGAAGCAGTGCAAGGTCCCAGAGGGGCAAGAGCCTGCGGTACAGCCAATAACGATTACTCCAATAGCACCTTTCCTTCCGTGGCTTACTCCACCAACAACAATACCTCCAGAATTTATACCACCAGGTTTGCCTATTCCAGCTCCGGCAAAGCCAGTAACTCCGGCGACACCGCAGACGCCAGCAAAGGCGAGCTCTCTTGAAGGTGTTGTTTCTCAGGTGGGGGAACTTGTAAATCAGTTGGGTGGTTTTGTGAAGGGGCGATAAAAGAGGTTGTGCGTGATAGTTGACATACCAGTATTTTAGTGATATTGTTTGCATGGAATCAATGAAGTGTCGGCCTCCTGTCGAAACAGGATGGTGTGACGGGACCCGAAATCCCCATTGAGTTCTCTGAAAGGAATGGTTCCATGCACATTCAGATTGAAAACTCGGTCATTGAGGGTTCGCCCCTCCTTGGTTTGTATGCCAAGAAACACGGCATCGAGGTTGAAACTCTCCGGAAGTCCGCGTGGTCGGATCTGGAGCTGGAGAAGAGCATGCGCATGGCGGGTATCCATCTGTACATGTGGTACTCCTTCTGCGTGTTCGCTACCAGCGTCGTGGTCTTTACCACGTGCGGATTCTGCTACTTCCTTGGGTTTGGTTCTACGCGCATCAATCAGTTCTGCGGGGTGATAGCACTGGTCTCCTTGGTGGTCTTGGTTTCTGCGGTCTTCATCTATTTTCCTCGTCGCATCATTCGTGCGCGAGCGAGAATAACGGAGCTTGAGGCCATCATCGCAAAGAAGTCTTGGGCGCGCAGCCTCTTCGACAGGCTCTTCCGAGAGTTCTGTTCGATTGAGATGATTCCGGGTCGCGACTTGTCAGCTGTTCTTCAGGGCGTGAACGCCGAAGAGCTCCGTGTGGCGGCGTCTGTCTTCCTGCGCATACGTGCCCAGCAGCTCAAAAGGATTCAACAGGAGGTCATAGAGGAGAAGGACTCGAACAAGAAGGGGTGGATTCATTTGTACTCCATCAGAGACGGCACTCACTTTCACCGGAGCTGTCATACTCTTATTGAAATGGGACTGGTCCCTGATGAGCCTTGGCACAAGTACTTCAGGTAAGGTTTCCTAGCCCCGCGCGACAGCCGTCGCGCGGGGCTTCTCTTTTTTACTTTTGTTTTTACAACGCTTTAGCTTTTTCCGCGATGATACTTGGTATGCCGTTGCGCATCGACATCTTTCCTTTAATCGCAATACATGAGTCTGGGGTGAATAGCGTTTTAAATTCTTGATACACACGAGGGAATACAACGCATTCAATACTGTTTGTGAGATCAGCTATTTTCAAAAATAGCATCATGTCACCTTTTTTTGTAGCTATTTCTTTTACTTCTTCTACAATGCCACCAACAACGATAGTCATTCCTTCCGTTGCTTCTTCTCGGATTTTTTTAATGTTGAATTGTTTTGTCTCAAGTTTGTCGCGGAACTTGTCGAGAGGGTGTCCTGAAAGATAGAGACCAAGCAACTCTTTTTCCCATTGCAATCTTTCTGCCATAGTAGCTTCGGGGGCAGGTTCGAGTTTGAGTGTTGGGATTGTTGAGGTGTCTGACATCAGACCAAACAAAGAATCTTGCCCGTCACCATGTTTGCTTTGTTCTTTGTTGAAGGCGAGCAGGTGTTCGAGGTTTGCGAGCATTTGTCCTCGTTCGCCAAACGCGTCCATCGCACCAGCTTTGATAAGAGATTCGAGAGATTTTTTATTGAGGTTTTTATCTTTAATGCGGTTGAGGAAGTCGGCGAGAGATGTAAATTTTCCGTGTGCTTTTCGCTCCGCAATGATGGAGTCGGCAATACCTTCGCCAAAGTTTTTGATTGTGTAAAGACCGAAACGAATTTTGTCTCCACCCTCGGTGATGCCTTTGCCGACGCCACCCTCGTTGCTGATAACAGAGAATCCGCCCCAGCTTTCGTTGATATCTGGAGAGAGGACGGGGATGTTCATGCGTTTACATTCAGCAATAATTTCTGCGATTTTTTCTACATCACCCGAATCCGCGGTGAGCACTGCAGACATGTAAATAGCGGGGAAGTTTGCTTTCATGTATGCGGTTTGGTACGCCACTTTTCCGTAGCTTGCGGCATGAGCTTTGTTGAATCCATATGCGGCAAATGGCTCGATAAGTTTCCACAATGTGTCAGCTTTTTCTTGCGACAAACCATTTTTTACGAAGCCTTCGAGAAGTTTTCCTTTTTGTGCCTCCATTTCTTCTGGAATCTTTTTACCCATCGCTTTTCTGAGCTTGTCTGCTTCAAGCCACGAATAGCCGGCAAGTTTGATGGCGATCAACATAACGTCGTCTTGGTAGGTGATAACGCCGTATGATTGCTCGAGAATATCTTTGAGACGAGGATCGAGATATGTTACAAGGCTTGGGTTGTGCTTACGTTCGATGTATTGAGGGATGGATTCAAGTGGGCCCGGGCGATAGAGGGCAACCATCGCGTTGATATCAAAGATACGGGTCGGTTTGAGTTCTTTGAGGAAACGGGTCATGCCGGTACCGTTGAGTTGGAAGAGGCCGATTGTTTCTCCACGCGCCAGCATTTCAAATGTTTTTGTGTCGTCGACAGGGATGTTTTCGATATCGATGTCTATGTCGAGGATTTTTTTTACGAGTGATACAGCATCTGCGAGTATGGAAAGGTTTTTGATACCGAGGAAGTCGAATTTAAGGAGGCCTGCGTCTTCGACGGAGTGCATGTCGTACTGCGTGATAATTTTTTGCTCACCTTTTGTGTCGTATTGCAGTGGTACGAAGTCGGTGAGTGGGCGCGGCGCGATCACGACCCCGGCCGCATGCACCGAAATGTGCCGCGCCGCGCCTTCAATCTTTTTTGCCATATCAATAATCTCTCGAACCTCTTTTTCTTCGCGGTACATTTTTTTGAGATCTGGCACTTCGGCGAGCGCTCGGTCGATGGTCATCGGAAAACCCTGCGCGCCCATTGGAATAAGTTTTGCAATACGGTCGCCTAGTCCATACGGATGACCGAGCGCTCGTGTTACATCACGCACGGAGCCACGCGCCGCCATTGTACCGAAGGTACCGATCTGTGCGACTCTGTCCGCTCCGTATTTTCTCTTCGCGTACTCAATCATTTCATCGCGACGGTTGTCGGCATAGTCCATGTCGATATCGGGAGCAGATGGTCGCTCTGGATTCAAAAAGCGTTCAAACGGCAATTTGTAGACGAGGGGATTTACATTGGTGATGTGCGCAAGATATGTCACAAGCGATCCTGCAACCGAACCTCGAATGGTGGTAAGGATTTTGTTTTTGTGCGCATATTTCAAAAGGTCCGCCACCACAAGAAAGTATGGTGCATATCCTTTGTCTTTAATCACTTTTAATTCATATTCAATACGTTCGGTTACCTCAGGTGTTTGTTCGATGCCGCGCCGCGCGAGACCTTCGTAGACAACGTGCCTAAACTCATCATCGTATGACCGTCCGCTCTCGACGATATAGTTGGGAAATACCCATTTACCAAGCTCAAGCTCAAGAGAGCACATATCTGCGATACGTAGGGTGTTATCGAGTGCGTCGGGAATATGCTTAAAATATTTTTCCGCTTCCTTTGGGCTAATGAAAGAAAAATCTTCCTCGATGTCTTCCATAGAAATACGCTCGCGGTCTCCGCTTGTTTGTATGGACATCAGTGTTTCTCGCGCGAGTCTGTCTTTGGTGTGAATGTAGTAGACATCATGCGCCGCCACGATGTTGGTCTGTGTTTCTCGCGCGAGTGCAACAAGTGACTTCATTGTATCTTCGTGTCCAGGTACTTCAGGGTGATGAGAGATTTCGATAAAGAAGTTGTCTGTTCCAAAGATACGTGTGTACCACTCTATGAGTTCGCGTGCTTTCTGCGTGTCGTGAGCTTTTATCGCAAGCGCAATATCACTTGAAAAAGAAGGGGCGATACACACGAGCCCTTCGGCGTATTGTTTGAGAAGTTCCTTGTCGATGCGGGGCTTGTAATAAAAACCTTCAAGATAGCCAGCAGTAACAAGTTGTATAAGATTTTTGTACCCAACCTCATTTTTTGCGAGTAGGACAAGGCGAAATCGTGAGTTGTCGATGCCGCTTTGTTTGTCATGCCGCGTACGCACCGCAAGATACGCATCGAGGCCGATGATGGGTTTGATACCCGCCTTTTTACAGTCCTTATAAAATTCAATTGCGCCATAGAGATTGCCGCTATCGGTGAGCGCAAGTGCAGGCATTTCATATTTTTTTGCAGCGTCAATAAGATCGGAAATTTTAGGTAGGGCATTGAGCAAACTATAGTGACTGTGGGTGTGGAGGTGGACGAATCGGTTCATAGAAATGGGGTGTGATAAAATTATAGCAAAGAGCCATGAGCTACCGCTACATTATTGGAATTGATGAGGTGGGAAGGGGGCCACTTGCTGGCCCTGTTACTGTGGGCGCTGTCTGCGTATCTCGAGACATCAACCCTTCCTTTTTTGAGGGTATTCGTGATTCAAAACAGCTTTCTGCACAAAAGCGTCGTGTTTGGAAAAATAAACTCAAGGGACTTGCGCGTGCACAGCAGACGTGCGCGTATGCAGTTTCTTCTGTGAGCCCTTCGGTGATTGATCGTATCGGTATCAATAGGGCTATTGCACACGCAATGGGACGTTCGCTACGTACTATACTCCGAAAACTTAATATTGCACCAGATGAATGTGTGGTCTTGCTTGATGGTGGTTTGCGTGCACCAGCATCCTTTCTTCGGCAAAAGACAATTATTCGTGGCGACGAACAAGAGCCTGTTATTGGCCTCGCTTCTATTCTTGCAAAGGTACATCGGGATACATATATGGAGCGTCTGGCAATCAAGTATCCGTTGTTTGGTTTTGATGCCCATAAAGGATACGGTACCGCGTCTCATATTCAACAGATTAGGCGACATGGCCCTTGCAACATACATCGACGAAGTTTCATCAAACGCATTATTTGATTGTTTTTTCTTTTTGTGGCAGAATTTATCTGGAACTGTGACGCGTGTCGCAGACAACCATTCCGCCCGCTAGGGCCACCCTATGGATGGAGGTGATAATGTTGCCCGGTCATTACTTGTGCCTGTGGCAGAAGTTGTACCAAGCAATGGGCGTGATGTTTGTCCCCAACCTGTTCATCGAAGACGAAGAAGATCAGTGGAATGTCTACGTGTGCCCAGGTGTCAGCTCGGAGCTGGTGCACCTGGGTCTGCGAACGCTCGGCATGGCGCCCGTGTGGTGCTTTGCTGGCTTCGACCAGCACATGGAGCACCACCGCCACCCCGAGCGTGATGGTCCGTACAGGGTTTCGTTTAAGCGCAGTCCTGGGCCAGACATTTGTCCCGTGAGCGCGCGAGAGCTCAACGAACAGCAGGTGTGCGGGTGCACTCTGCTTGAGGCGCTTCTGCTGTACGGCGTTGTCGCCATGGATGCCAAGCACTTCAAGTTGCCTAGGCGTTCCTTGGATACCCAAGACACGACTACGCTGTGCATCGGATCGGTGTCTGTCGACGGTTCGTTCGCTGATGTGTCCATGTCGAAAGAGGGGCGCATCATCGTCGCGTGCGGGCACTCCGACGAGAAGCTTTCGTTTGCTGGCACCCGCGAGGTTCAGTCGGCGTTTCCTCTCGCCAACTCACGTCGAGAGGAGTGGAAGCGGTTTTGCCCCAAGACCCTCAAGACCTTCAAGTAGAGAGTCAATCTCTCCTTCTGCCGGGCGCGCTGTAGCGTGTCCGGCGGATTTTTTTGTAGTAAAAAGTTGCCTTTTTTCCATAATTGTATATAATCCTGCGTATATGGTAGTACGAATGCGTCACACACGATCCCATACGGGAAACCGCCGATCTCATCATGCAATCAAGATGGGCGCGCTTTCAAAGTGCTCTCAGTGCGGTGCGCCTCGCATGAGTCATCGAATGTGTGCAAAATGTGGCACATACAAAGGCAAGACTGTAGTTGATACAGTCGCGAAAGCAACTAAGAAAAGCAAAAAGAAGACAGCAAGTAAGTAAGTGGTGAGTGTGGGGTAGGGTAGTACGTTCTCAACATACAATATACGACAATGGCAAACAGGCACTTATCCAGATCAATAGTCATGCAGTCGCTCTTTGAGTGGGATTTCAACAAAAAGAGCTCAGCTGATGCTATGGAGGTATTTGCTCGCAATGTTGCGGAATTCGCTCCTGGTATGGGCGATTTTTCGTTTATGGAATCGCTCATGAAGAATGTGCTCGCAAAGCAACGGGACCTCGATACCATTATTGAAAAAGCGGCTCCAGACTGGCCTATAGAAAAAATATCTATTGTTGACCGAAATATTTTGCGCATCGGGCTCTATGAGCTGTTGTTTGCTGATAGAAAAGAAGTTCCTCCAAAGGTGGCTATCAATGAGGCGATTGAGCTTGCAAAAACATTTGGTGGCGAGACGAGCGGTAAGTTTGTAAACGGCGTACTTGGCGCAGTCTACAAAGAAATGGGTGAGCCCGGAAAAGAGGAAACATCAAAGCGAAAGCGCCATCCAGATATTCCAGATGATCAAGCTCCAAAGGAGAGGCTTGCCGGCGCGGTAGTATATGCGCGACAAGGGGAAGACGTATACCTCGCGCTTGTGCACGATGTCTTTGGACACTGGACGCTTTCAAAGGGTCATCTTGAGGAAACAGAAGAAGATGTTCCGGGTGTTGCTCGGGTTATTAAAGAAGAGCTTGGGCTTGATGTTACCGTGGGGCAAAATCTCGGTAGCAATGGGTACATTGCCTTTGATCCAGAAAAAGGAAAAATTAAAAAAGAAGTAAATTATTATCTCGCCGAATCCCCGTTCCAAGATATTACTCTCAAAGAAAGTGGTGGCCTCGACGATGTGCGATGGTTTAAGCTCGCTGATATTCTTGACCTCAATTTTTATAATGATATTCTGCCAATCGTAACCAAGGCAATCAACGCATTGCTTGGATCAACAGAAAAGGTTCGCTCATAAGTATGTCTATTGATTTCTCACAATTTGAAGCAACATCCGGTGTTGTATTTCGTGATAAAAGTTTGCTGAAGCAAGCGTTTGTTCATCGTTCATATATTAATGAAAACAAAGATTCTGGTCTTGAGCACAACGAACGCCTTGAGTTTCTTGGAGATGCGGTGCTTGAGCTTGTGATTACAGATTATTTGTACGAAACATACCCTGACAAAAGTGAAGGTCACATGACAAGTATTCGCTCGGCGCTTGTAAATGCAACGACGTGCGCACAAGTTGCAAGCGCGCTGTCGGTCAACGACTTCTTGCTTCTTTCAAAAGGAGAGACAAAGGACGTGGGTCGTGCTCGCCAATATATTTTGGCAAACACGCTCGAGGCTATTATCGGAGCGATGTACCGCGATCAAGGATACGAGACTGCTCGTGCGTTTATATATAAAAACTTTACTCCACTTGCAGATGACATCATCTCAAAGGGCTCATGGATTGACTCAAAAAGTTTGTTTCAAGAAAAAGCACAAGAAGTAGAGGGTGTTACGCCGTCGTATAAAACAACAAAAGAAACTGGCCCCGACCACGACAAACGATTTACTGTCGGTGTGTATCTTGGTAAAGAGCTCGTTGCGTCTGGCGAGGGTGATTCAAAGCAAGACGCCGAACAAGAGGCGGCTCGCAAAGCACTTCAAAAGAAAGGTTGGTAAAAAGAAAGGCCCCCATACATACGGGGGCCGTTCTTCATTCTGTTGGAGTGACCTTCTCAATCCTTCTGCTTGAACATGATGTTCGCGCAGATGATCTCGAAGACTTCTTCCACCTTGAGGTGGGTCGGCTCGACGTCTCGAGCGGTCTCGGAGCCGTTCAGGAGGTTCTCTCCTGGCATCTGATAACACCAGGTCGGAATCTCCTTGAGCTGCCCTGGAGCGCTCATGCGCTCGCCGATCTTCTCGATCTCAGACGAGGGCATCCCCATCTTGGTGAGTTCGGCGCGACGCAGTGCCGAGGCGACCTTGCTCATGCAGAGACCGCACTTGGCGTTGGTGAGAATCTGAGTTCTCCCACTCGCGCGCACCTGAATCAGGACCGCAAGGCGGTTGTTGAGGTGCCTTGCTGCTCTGGCGACGAGGGTGTTGTCTGAGCAGATGAGCTCGATGTCGAGCTTCCGATTTCCGCAGGTGATTGTCCTGCGCCACGCCGCCGACTCAACCTCCTTGCAGGCGAGCAGAAACTGATGCTGCTCGCCGAGCAGGGCGTCAAACGCCTCGAATGCAAACCCGATGACGTTCTCAGGGTTGTTGCCACCAGACCTGTGCATCGCTTTCACGATGTTGCTCAGGTCCAGAGGTCCTTGGGCGCCCTCGAGGTCGTTCTTGGTGACGTTGTCCACCAAGCGCTTGAAGAGCGGATCCTTGTCCAGATGAAGGTGTTCCGCCACAAGCTTCATCGTGGACTTCTGCTCCTTCTTCCGGTCGCCAAACTCGGCGCTCGGATGCTCGTCAAACGGACTTCCGCCGACGCCGAGCATGAGAACACCCTCCTTGAGGTTCTCCTGCCAGCGCTTCTTGCCACCACTGGCAGTTCCGGTTCCCCAGAACTCGATAGTGGCATCCTTGCAACCAGGGAACGCCTTCTCACCAGCGCGCGTGCGCTGGATGAGGAAGAGGGCTCCAAGGCTGTCGAGCCGGGGAGCGTGCTGAATCACGATCGTCTTGACGCGCACGGCGCCAGCAATCTGTTGCGTGGTCATGGACCACCTCCTAGAATGAAGTAAAAGAACATACCGAGAGGATCACCTCAAGGTAGTAATATAATAATATCATATTTTAATGAAAAGTCAATATATTCTGCACGACACGAATCAATGATATTCTTAGCCATATATGTATCTGAAAAGTTTGGAAATTACTGGTTTTAAGTCGTTTGCCAAAAAAAGCAACCTTGAATTCACATCTGCAATTTCTGCAATTGTCGGACCAAACGGTTCTGGAAAATCTAACATCGCAGAAGCTTTTCGTTTTGTGCTTGGTGAGCAGTCCATAAAATCACTTCGTGGAAAAAAAGGTGAAGATCTTATTTTCAATGGAAGTCCTGAAGTTGCGCGCTCAAACCGCGCGTCGGTGAAAGTTGTATTCGATAACACGCGTCGATTTCTCGCGATGGATTTTGATGAGGTTGCTATTGAGCGTGTCGTTCATCGAGATTCTGTCAATGAATACTTCATCAACGGTAGTCAGGTGCGTCTCAAAGATATTGTTGAACTTCTTGCTGGGGCGCACATTGGATCGTCAGGTCACCATATCATCTCTCAAGGTGAGGCCGACCGTATTCTCAATGCAAATCTGCGTGAGCGACGCGCGATGATAGAAGATGCGCTCGGACTCAAGATTTATCAGTACAAACGCCAAGAGAGCGAGCGGAAGCTCGAGAAGACAGAAGAGAATATTGCATCTGTTGAGTCGCTTCGCAAAGAAGTTGCACCTCATCTGCGTTTCTTAAAAAAGCAGGTTGAGAAAGTAGAAAAAACACTTCAGCTAAAAGAAGAGTTGCGAGTGTTGTATGCAGAATATTTCAAACGAGAGGATGCATATATTCGAGCAACAAAAGAGTCATACAAGCAACAGCGTGGTCCGTATGAAGATGCATTGCATTCTATAGAAAAAGAACTCACCGCAGCAAAAGCAACACTTGAACGCTCGTCTGGGAAAGATACAAAGAGTATGGAGGTGATCGGTCTTGAGGAGAAGATTCGCTCGGTGCGTGAGCGTCGAGATGCGCTCGTGCGCGACCTCGGACGTATCGAAGGTGAAATTGCATCCGAAGAACGTATTATCAAAAAACAAAAAGAACTTGCGCAGTCTGATGAGGGCAATATGGTACGCCTTCGCGATGTGGAGGATATGGCGGATGAGGTCGCACGACAAGCGCGCGATGTGGAAAGCTCCGCAGATATTGGCACGCTTCGTGCATTTGTGAATACTGTCCGCACTATCGTCTCGGGCTTTATTTCAAAACATAAAAGCGAGAAACAGAGCGCGCTCGTAAAGGAGTCTGAGGAACATCTTGAAGAGCTTCGTACGCAGAAAAAGAAGTTTGAAGAATCTGCGCGTGGTCTTTCTTCAGAAGAGGCGACACTTCAGCTTGAATACAACGAACTCCGTGCCGCTATTGAGCGTGAAAAAGATACAAACCGTGAGGCTGAGCGACAAATGTTTACGTTGATGGCAAAACAGCAAGAGATACTTTCTCACGTGCATACATTGCAGGCGCAGGAGGACCGTGTTCGTCTTGAGGAAGAAGACTTTAAGAGGGAATTACAGGAGGCGGCGGTGTTGATTGGGCGGGCGGTGTTGGATTTTGCCTCCCACGAGATTACTCGCAGTGTTGATGAATTTGCGTCTGGGCCTGAGCCGCGGAGCGCGCAAGAAGAGCGCCGCCGCACTATAGAAAAGATCAAAATCCGCATCGAAGATGCGGGCGGCGGCGCGGGCGAGGATATTATGAAAGAGTATCGCGAGGTGAGTGAGCGCGACGCGTTCCTCGCGCGAGAGCTTGCGGATTTGCAAACATCGGCCTCATCGCTCAAGCAACTCATTGTTGAGCTTGATGAAAAACTCACAACCGAATTTAAGAGTGGTGTTGAAAAAATTAACGCTCAATTTCAGCAATTTTTTGCGCTTATGTTTGGTGGTGGTCATGCGTCGCTCTCTGTTGTGCGTGAGAAAAAGCGTCGTCGTGGCGTCGATACAGATACTGACCTCTCAAGTGTTCTTGCGATGGACGCTGAGACGCCAGTGCCGGAAGAAGAGGAGGCCGAGGGTGTTGATATTGAGGTGAGTTTGCCTCGAAAAAAAGTAAAAGGCCTTGTTATGCTCTCTGGTGGCGAGCGTGCGCTTACCTCTATCGCACTCCTTTTTGCGATTTCTCAGGTCAATCCACCACCGTTTATTATTCTCGACGAGACAGATGCCGCGCTCGATGAAGCAAACTCACGTAAGTATGGCGATATGATCGAAAATCTCTCAAAGTATTCTCAGCTTATTTTGATTACACACAACCGAGAGACGATGTCGCGAGCAGGAATTCTCTACGGTGTAACGATGAGCTCCACTGGTATATCAAAACTTCTCTCGATTCAATTTGAAGAAGCAGCTGCTGTGGCAAAATAAAACCCCCGAGCACTCGGGGGTTTTATTTAGATCATCGTATAATCAAGTGTTTTTCTGTCGAGGTCAGCCGCCGCGACCTTAAAACGAATCTTATCTCCAAGCGAATATTTTTTCCCAGTGCGTGCTCCCACAATCGCATAATTTTTCTCGTCGAGCTCAAAGGTGTCGCCCTTCAGGTCGCGTAGCTTGATCATTCCTTCACATTTTGTTTCAGCTTCTTCGACATAGATACCCCATTCAGTAAGGCCGGAAATTGTACCGTTGAACTCCGCGCCAATGCGCTTACTCATGTATTCAACTTGCTTGTACTTTACCGACGCTCGCTCTGCTTCTGCCGCAGCGATTTCTTTTTCCGATGTGTCCATCGCGATGCGTTCATATTTTGCAAATTCGTTTTGCTCGATTTTTCCATTAATGAGCTCGCGTTCAAGAAGTCTGTGTACGATGAGGTCTGGGTAGCGTCGAATTGGTGAAGTGAAGTGTGTGTAGTACTCAAAACCAAGTCCAAAGTGGCCGATATTTTTTGTAGAATACACCGCTTTTGCCATCGAACGGATTGTTGCTGTTTTGATAAGTGATTCAGCGGGACTTCCGTTGATGCGCTTTAGCATCGCTGAGATTTCTTTTGAGGTTGTAAGGCCATCTTTGAGCTTGAGGTCGTACCCGAGTGCTTTGAGGAAAATAGCGAGGTCGGCAAGTTTTTCACGATTAGGAAGGTCGTGGATTCGATAGATAAACGATGGCTGGTGTCTATTTTTGCTATTTGCTTTGAAAATAAACTCAGCCACCTCGCGATTTGCAAGAAGCATGTATTCTTCAACGAGTCGGTGAGTGTCGAGACGTTCTTTTCGATACACACGCACTGGTACACCGTGTACATCAAGTTCAAACTTCACTTCTTCTGTTTCAAAGTCGATAGCACCATTTCGGTAACGTGCCTCCTGAAAGATTTTTGCAAGTGTGTTGAGTGTGTTGAGGTCTTCGTAATGGGGACCACTTTTTGTGTTGAGTGATTCTTGAGCCTCCTCGTAGGTGAAACGCTTGTCTGAATTGATGACCGTCTTTCCAAACCATCGGTTTATAATCTCTCCTTGGGGAGTGATGGTAAACACAGAAGAAAATGCAAACTTGTCTTCGTGTGGGTTGAGGCTACACATGTCGTTTGAAAGGACCTCTGGAAGCATCGGAATCGTGCGATCGACGAGATATACAGAAAAACCTCGCTTACGTGCCTCTTTGTCGAGGATACTGCCTTCGGTTACAAAGTGCGATACATCTGCGATATGTACGCCTATTTCAAGATTTCCGTCGGGGAGACGTTTGAGAGAAATCGCGTCGTCGAAATCTTTTGCGTCGACAGGGTCGATAGTGAATGTGGTTGTCTCGCGAAAATCTTTTCGTCGGGCAACTTCTTCTGCAAAGCGTTCGCGTTCAAGCTCAGCGACAGTTTCTGCCTCTTCCTCAACTTCTGGCGGAAATGTAGTATCAAAACCTTTTTCGAAAATGATGGATTCCATCTCCACATTGTGCTCACCCTTTTTTCCAAGCACACGAAGCACCTCGCCTTCTGGGTTACTACTTTCGTCTTTCCATGACGTGATTTTTATGTAGATTTTTTCTCCGTTTTGGGCGCCGTTGAGTTTGTCAGCAGGGATCAAGATGTCGCGATAGAGCCGTCGGTCGTCGGGAATCATAAAAAAGCGATTCCCGTCTTTTTCCAGTACGCCCACAAAGCCCATTTTTGCGCGCTTAACGATTTTGAGGACCTGGCCTTGTCGTCGTTGCCCGTCGATAGCAGGAAGAATCTCAATCTCGACTTCGTCGCCATTGAGAGCGGTTTTGAGCACGCTTGATTGAATTTCTATATCTTCCTCAAACCCCTCAACCTGAACGTAACCTATTGCTTTACCGGAAAGTTTGATAATCCCTCGGACCCGGTCGCCGGTCTTTTCTGTAGTTTTCATTACGCTCCCACTATAGCAGATTACGCGGGAAACGGGAACAGAGCAGTTTGACCATTTTAAAGCCTTCTGGTAAGATAACCGCCATGTTAAAAATTCGATTACAGCGTGTAGGACGAGTGCATGAACCGGTATTCCGACTCGTTCTTACTGACTCAAAAAACGGCCCAAAGAGCGGTAAGTCTCTTGAGGTGCTTGGTGCATACGATGCGCGACGTGGCGAGAAGGTTGAGTTCAACAAAGATCGTATCTCATACTGGCTTGGACAGGGCGCTCAGCTCTCAGGTACAGTGCACAATATTCTCGTAGAAAAGGGTGTTATTTCTGGAAAGAAAGTAAACGTACTTCCAAAGAAAAAGCCTATCCTTAAAGAGGGCGCAGTAGAAGCTACTCCTGCACCAGAGGCATCAACTCCAGCTCCAGAAGTTCCTGCGGAAGCGCCAGCAGAAACTCCAGCAGAAACCCCTGCGGCATAAGCCTACTTCCAATAGTTATTCGTTGACGGCTACTACACCCGTTGTACAATTATTATTGTATTTAGTCGTGTGATTACCAGAAGAAATACAATCAGTTTCCCAATACGAATATGCAAGAACAAGACGCGCAGTTTCTAGAATATGTAGTGAAGGCGTTGGTAGACAATCCAAACGACGTAAAGATTAAGCGAACGGTTGATGAAATGGGTGTTCTTATGAACCTCGATGTTAACCCAGCTGATATGGGTAAAATTATTGGCCGAGAGGGTAACACGGCCAAGGCTATCCGAACTCTTCTACGAGTAGTTGGAATGAAGAATAACGCTCGTGTTAATCTCAAGATCAACGAGCCAGAAGGTGGCATGAAGAGTGAACAGCCTCGTGCATCAAAGACTGTTGATGAGGCGATGGAAGACTTGAAGCTCTAAGGAGAACGGTCTATACAAAATCAAAAAATCGTGATACTGTTGTGTCACGATTTTTTGTATATGACATTTCATATTGTTACATTATTTCCAGGAGCATTCGACTCGTACCTCAGCGAGTCTATTGTTAAGCGTGCTATTGAAGACAAAAAAATCCGCGTGAAGTTTTATAATCCACGGGATTTTTCTGATAACAAATGGAAACACATCGACCAGAAACCCTATGGCGGTGGCCCAGGTATGGTGATTCAGGCGTTGCCGGTCGTGAAAGCAATCGCAAAAGCTGTTGGTAAGAAGTCGCCTAAAAAGCGTTTTAAAATAGTGTTTCTTTCTCCAAGCGGTACGCAGTTTACAAACGAGTATGCAAAGACAACTGTAAAAAAATATACAGATATTGTTATCGTGTCTGGTAGATACGAAGGCATCGATGCGCGTGTAAAAAAAATGTTTAAGATGGAGGATGTGTCTGTGGGACCATTTGTACTTACGGGTGGAGAATTGCCTGCAATGGTAATGATCGATTGTATTGCTCGTCAGGTGCAGGGCGTGCTCGGCGATATTGCGTCCCTTGAAGAAACTCGGGTGGCGAGCCCAGATGTGTATACTCGTCCAGAAGTGCTCGAATATAAAGGTAAAAAATATCGTGTGCCAAAAATCCTTCTCTCTGGCAATCACGCAAAAATAGACGAGTGGCGAGCCTCTCGCATGAAAAAGGGTGGTAAAAAATAAGGATTTTACTATCCACACCCCCTTTGACAAAAAACGGGTATTGGTATAGAATCACCGCGATTGCACAAGATTGAGTAACGGGGGAAAAATGCAATGGTTTAGTAATTGTATTTAACGCGAATCTTGCCTACATACAATAAATAAGGGGGACGGGATAAGCAAAACACCTTCACAAGAGGTGGGTTTTTGGTTTTTTGTTAGTTTTTAATAATCACATACAACATGCATACACACGCTGCAGGTCCGCGAGAGAAGAAGTATTTCAGCCGGTTCAAAAAACCACTGGCTGAGCTTCCAAATCTTGTAGAGTCACAGTTGATGTCTTTCAACTGGCTTATCGAGAAGGGTTTGAAGGAAGTATTTGATGAATTTTCATCAATTAAGGATTATACAGAGAAAAAGTTTCAGCTTGATTTCACAGGCTTTGAGCTTTCTGCGCCAAAGTTTGATGAGTATTTTGCAAAGAACAACAAGATGTCGTATGAAGCTCCACTTAAGGTACGAGTGAAGCTCACGAACCACATTTTGAAGACGACAAAAGAGCAGGAGATTTTCCTCGCGGATTTCCCGCTTATGACAGACCACGGTACGTTTATTATCAGTGGTATTGAGCGTGTTATCGTGCCACAGCTCGCACGATCATTTGGTGTATTCTTTACTTCACAAGAAGTAAAAGGCAAAACTCTATTCGGCGCGAAAATTATCCCATCTCGCGGCGCATGGATTGAAATTGAAACTGACGCTGATGGCGTTATCTATGTTCGTGTTGATAAGAAGCGAAAATTCTCCGTCGCGTCTCTTCTTCGCGTTCTCGGTGCTCACACAGACAAAGACATTCTTGCTCTCTGCAAAGGTAATGAATTTGCAAAACACTATCTTGAAAAGTCTATTGCAAAAGATCATGCAAAGAGCCTCGATGAAGCATATGTTGAGATTTACAAAAAGCTTCGCGACGGCGACCTTGCGGCAGTAGAAAACGCAAAAGAGTTCGTACACTCTATTTTCAGCGACGAGCGATACGACCTTTCTCGCGTAGGACGATTCCGATTTAATCAGCGATTTGAGAAATCTCTCGATGCGAAGGAGCTCGGCCGAAAGACTATTTCTCTCAGCGACCTTGAGACTATCGTGTCTCATATGATTACCCTCAACAATACTCCGGGGGCTACCGAAGATGATATTGATCATCTTGGTTCACGTCGTGTGCGATACGTCGGTGAATTGTTCCAGCAAAAAATCCGCATGGGTATGGCGCAGATCAAGCGAAACATTCAAAACCGAATGTCGACTGTTGATACTGATGTTACACTCCCAGTGCAGTTCATTAGTCCAAAACCTCTACAGGCTCGAATCAAAGAGTTCTTCACAACAAACCAGCTCTCACAGTTTATGCAGCAGACCAACGGTCTTGAAGAGCTCGAGCATCTTCGCACACTCTCTGCGCTCGGCCCTGGTGGTTTGAATCGTGCTCGCGCTGGATTTGAAGTGCGTGACGTGCATCCATCTCATTATGGTCGACTTTGTCCTATCCACACTCCTGAAGGTCCAAACATCGGTCTTATCTTGCGACTTGGTTTGTATGCGCGTATCAACGAGTTTGGCATGATCGAAACTCCATATGTAAAGGTAAAGAATGGACGAGTAACAGGAGAGGTTGTGTACATGAACGCACTTGAGGAAGAGATGTACAAGATTTCTCACGCTTCGACTGCATACGACGATAAGGGAACTATTATCGAAGACAACGTTGAGGTGCGCATTAAAGGCAAGCCAGGACTTGTTCCAAAAGACCAGGTAGATTTTATTGATGTATCTACAAATCAGGCGTTTTCTGCAGCGACATCAATGATTCCATTCCTCAACCACGACGATGCAAACCGAGCACTCATGGGATCGAACATGCAGAAGCAGGCGACTCCATGTATTGTTCCAGAGGCACCGCTTGTTGCGACAGGTATTGAAGATAGAGCGGCGATGGACACAGGACGACTCGTGCTCGCAACGGAGGGTGGTGTGGTTACTGCGGTAGACTCAAAACACATTGTTATAAAAAATGAAAAAGGTAAGGAGAAGGAGTACAAGCTTGTAAACTTCTCACGAACAAACGGCTTTACTGCGTTTTATCAGCGACCGAGCGTAAACCTTGGAGACAAAGTAAAGAAGGGTGATGTTATTGCAGACACATCTTCAAGTGACAAGGGACAGATGGCACTTGGCCAAAACATTTTGGTCGCGTTTATGTCATGGTCTGGTTCAAACTACGAAGACGCGATTATTGTTTCTGAGCGCCTTGTAAAAGAGAGTAAGTTTTCCTCAATTCATATCGAAGAGTTTGTTGTTAATGTACGTGACACAAAGCTCGGACCAGAAGTAACAACATGTGATATTCCAAACGTTGGAGAATCAAAGCTCAAGAATCTTGCTGAAGACGGTATCATCCAGATTGGTGCAGAAGTGCGACCGGGCGACATTCTTGTTGGAAAGATTACACCAAAAGGTGAAACACAGCTTACACCAGAAGAGCGTTTGCTCCGATCTCTCTTTGGAGAGAAAGCGCGTGATGTAAAAGATACATCTAAGCGCATGGAGGGTGGAAAGCGAGGTCGTGTTATCAATGTTCAGGTATTCTCACGAGAAAAGGGTGACAAGCTCGAGTCTGGCATCATCAAGCGAATTCATATTGAAGTTGCCCAGCTTCGATCTGTGTCTGTGGGAGATAAACTTGCAGGACGACACGGTAACAAGGGTGTTATCTCTCGCATTCTTCCTGTTGAGGATATGCCATACATGGCGGACGGAACTCCTATCGACATTATCCTTACACCACTCGGTGTGCCGTCTCGAATGAACCTCGGACAGATTCTTGAGCTTCACCTTGGTCTCGCGGCAAACACACTCAACTACCAAGCAATCGTTCCTCCATTTGCTGGAGCGACTGATAAGGAGATTAAGGCAGAGCTTGTAAAGGCAGGTTTCCAGGAAAGCGGAAAGATGAAACTCTTTGACGGACGAACAGGTATGCCGTTTGATCAGGAAATTGCAGTGGGTTACATGTATATTCTCAAGTTGCATCACATGGTTGAGGACAAAATCCACATGCGTTCTATTGGTCCATACTCTCTCATTACTCAACAGCCACTTGGTGGAAAAGCACAGGGTGGAGGTCAGCGATTTGGAGAAATGGAAGTCTGGGCGCTTCTTGGACACGGTGTGGCACACACACTTCGAGAAATGCTTACGGTGAAGTCCGACGACATCATCGGACGCTCAGCGACATTTGATTCTATCGTGAAGGGTGAAAAGATTGGTGAGCCAAACACACCAGCATCGTTTAGCGTGCTTCTCAACAACTTGCGAGGTATTGGTTTGGATATCGAGCTCGGAAAAGATCAAAGGTCGGAACCAACAGAAGAAGACGAAGCATAATATCGCGTAATATCTATCACCATGAACAACAAACCAACAACAAAATCTCGAGCAGGACAACACGATCTTCGTGATTTTGAAACAATCACACTAAAGCTCGCATCACCTGAAAAGATTAAGGAGTGGTCATACGGCGAAGTTACAAAGCCTGAAACCATTAACTACCGAACACAGCGTAGTGAACGAAACGGTCTTTTCGATGAAAAGATTTTCGGTCCAGACAAGGATTATGAATGTTACTGTGGAAAGTATCGCGGTATTCGATATAAGGGCATCGTCTGTGAGAAGTGTGGAGTCGAGATTACTCGAGCGATTGTGCGCCGTGAGCGCATGGGTCATATCGAGCTTGCAACTCCGGTATCTCACATCTGGTTCCTCCGAAGCATGCCATCACGAATCAGTATGATTCTCGGCATCCCAACAGCAGACCTTGAAAAGGTTATCTACTTTGCTGGCTACATTGTTACATCTGTATCTGATGCAGAACGAAGCCGAATTCTTAAAGATCTTGATTCTGAATTTAAGGCAAAGATTAAGTCTGTTAACGACGACAAAACAAAAGAGGCGATTAAGGAGATGCTTCTTAACGCAAAGCGTGATATCGAAGGTATCCGTGAAGGTCGCGTGCTCGATGAAGTTGAATATCACAGCTTCTCTGTAAAATACGGAACATTGTTTGAGGCAGGTATTGGCGCAGAGGCAATTTACAAGATTTTCAAAAACCTCGATCTCAAGGCTCTTGAGCAGAATCTTGTTGCCGAGCTTGAAAAGGCTGGTTCATTGGAAGTTGATCGCATCAACAAGCGCCTTTCGGTGATTCGTTCAATGATTAAGGCAAACGTCCGACCAGAGTGGATGTTCCTTTCACGTATTCCTGTCATTCCTCCAGGTCTTCGACCGATGGTGCCACTTGATGGAGGCCGATACGCAACATCAGATGTTAACGATTTGTATCGACGTGTCATCAACCGAAATAACCGTCTCAAGAAACTCAAGGAAATTAACGCACCAGAAGTTATTTTGCGAAACGAAAAGCGCATTCTTCAGGAGGCTGTTGATGCACTTATCGACAACTCTGTGCGCCACGGAAGCTCTCCATCTTCAGCACTCAATCAGTCACAGCGACGACCGCTTAAGTCTCTCGCGGACAACCTCAAAGGTAAGCGAGGTCTCTTCCGCGCAAACCTTCTTGGAAAGCGTGTCGACTACTCTGGCCGATCAGTTATCGTCGTTGGTCCAGAACTTAAGCTCAATCAGTGTGGATTGCCAAAGCACATGGCACTCGAGTTGTTCAAACCATTTGTTATTTCACAGCTCATCAAGCGAGAGCTTGCATACAACATTCGTGGAGCGAGCCGACTCATCGAAGATGGTATTCCTGAGGTATGGGCAATTCTCGAAGAGGTGATTGTAAACAAGCATGTATTGCTCAACCGCGCACCGACATTGCACCGCCTCGGTATTCAGGCATTTAAACCGATCCTTGTTGAAGGAAATGCTATTCAGGTGCATCCGCTCGTATGTACAGCGTTCAACGCGGACTTCGACGGTGACCAGATGGCCGTTCACGTTCCACTTTCTGACGAAGCTCAGATTGAGGCGGCGGAAATCATGGCGTCAAATAAAAACATTCTTAAGCCAGGAAGCGGAGATCCTATTATTTCTGGAAAGCTCGACGTTGTGCTCGGTTGTTATTGGATGACAAAGCTTGTCCCGGGCGACAAGGGAGAGGGTATGAGTTTTGAGAGTCCTGCTGCTGCGGAGCTCGCGCATAGTTTCGGTGAGCTTGGATTCCGAGCAAAGATTAAAGTGCTTCCTACTGACGCACCAAAGTTTGCTGAATTTGAAGGAAAGGCATTTGAGACAACACTCGGCCGACTCTTGTTCAACAATATTCTTCCTGCAGACTACCCATACATCAACGGTGATATTAACCGAAAGAAAATGGGTCTTCTTGTCGATGATCTCATGGAGAAATATGGTATGGAGAGCATCGCAAGTATCATGGATAGCATCAAAGCATTCGGATTCAAGTACGCAACATACTCTGGTGTTACATGGGGTATTGATGACGTTCTTGTTCCTGCAGGAAAAGATGAATTGATTAAAGCTGCAAAGGTAAAGGCGGATCAGGTGATTGAGCAGTACAATTCAGGCTTTATCTCAGAAGATGAGCGCATGCGAAAAAATATTGAAATTTGGCACGGCGCAAAGAACGAAGTTGAAAAACTTATTCCTGAAGCACTTCAGAAGCACGGTTCTGTATATGACATGGTAAATTCTGGTGCTCGAGGATCTGTCGGAAACCTCACGCAGATGGTGGGTATGAAGGGTCTTATCCAAAATACTGCGGGTGAGACAATTGAGTTCCCAATTCTTTCTTGTAGTAAGGAAGGCTTGAGCCCACTTGAATACTTCATTACGACTCACGGTTCTCGAAAGGGTCTTACTGATACCGCGCTCAACACAGCAAAGGCTGGTTACCTCACACGACGTCTCTTTGATGTTGCGCAGGACATGATTATTTCTGAGGAAGATTGTGGTACAAAGGAAGGAATTAAGGTGCGAAAAGAAAATGCTGCGGGTATTGAGGTTCCACTTTCACGAAATGCAAAAGGACGATTCCTCGCGGAAGATGTTGTGAATGCATCAGGAAAAGTACTCTTTAAGAAGGGCGAATTCCTTACAAAGGATCATGCTCTTCAGCTCGACAACGAGGGTATTGAAGAGATTGTCGTGCGCTCACCGCTTGTATGTAAATCTTCACACGGTGTCTGTGTGAAATGTTACGGTGCGGATCTTGGTAAACACAAGGTGATTGACCTTGGTGAAGCTGTTGGAACTGTTGCGGCACAGGCTATCGGTGAGCCAGGTACACAGCTTACAATGCGTACGTTCCACGCCGGTGGTACCGCATCTGTTGGTGGAGACATTACACAGGGTCTTCCTCGAGTAGAAGAAGTCTTTGAAAAGCGAAAGCCAAAGAACCCTGCGGTCGTGAGTCATGTCGACGGTGTTGTTACACACGTTGAACTCTCTGGTCCAGACAAGAAGATTGTTGTACTTCCTGAAATCTCTGACAAAGCAAAAACAAAAGCAGAAGTAGAATATCCAGTTGCGTTTAGCCGAACAATTCTCGTGAAGATTGGCGACAAGGTCAATCGCGGCGACATGCTTACCGATGGTTCTGCTGACATTGATGAACTCTTCCGATACGCTGGAAAAGAAAAAGCAGAAAACTATATCATTCGTGAAATCAGCAAGCTTTACGAACTCCAAGGTGAAGCAGTTTCTCGAAAGCATATTGAAGTAATCGTTCGACAGATGTTTGCTCGACGAAAGATTAAGGACGAAGGAGGCACATCGTTGTCGGTTGGTGATGTTGTTGAATTGTCTGAGCTCACTGAAGAAAATCGAAAAGCTCGTGAAGCTGGTGGCGAAGAGGCAAAGTCTGAGCCTGTTGTGATGGGTATCACAGAAGTATCTCTTTCTCGAAAGAGTTTCCTTTCTGCAGCGTCTTTCCAGCATACTACGCGGGTACTTATCAACGGTTCTATTCGAGGAAATGCAGATCATCTTGTTGGTCTTAAGGAAAACGTTATCATCGGTCGTTTGATCCCTGCAGGTACCGGTTTTGAGGGAAGTCCAAAGAACGCATTGGTCAAGAAGGCTCAGGAAAAATAGGTGTACGTGACGGTTCGTGCGGTGTGCGATAAGGGTAATACCATATGTCCTCATCCGTCGATCTCATAAAAGAAAAATTGGGAATTGCTGACGTTCTCGCGTCATATATTAAGCTCGAGAAAGCCGGAGGCAATTTCCGTGCGAAGTGTCCATTCCACAACGAAAAGACACCGTCATTCTTTATCTCACCGGATCGAGGTACATATTATTGCTTCGGCTGTGGGGCAAAAGGAGATATCTTCACGTTTGTGCAAGAGTTTGAGGGTGTAGATTTTCGCGGTGCGCTTTCGATGCTTGCCGCGCGCGCGGGTGTAACACTCGAGCACATCAACCCTCGAGAGCGCAGTGAAAAAGATCGTCTGTATGCTGCCCTTGAGCAAGCGATGTTCTTTTTCCAAAAGACGTTGTCTGATACGCCACCCGCACGTCAGTATGTGCTCGGGCGAGGCGTGTCGGAAGATACGCTTCAAGCATGGCATATCGGGTATGCTCCGCTTGAATGGCAGTCTCTCCACGATTTCTTACTCACTAAAGGTTTTACAAAGCCTGAGATGGAGAAAGTGGGACTCATTAAAAAGAGTGAAAAACGCCCAGGTGAATACTACGATGTGTTTCGTGGTCGCGTCATGTTCCCGATATTCGACACCTCTGGTCGCGTGATAGCTTTCTCTGGTCGTATTCTTGTTGATGATGGAAAATCTGCAAAATATCTTAATACACCAGAAACAGTATTGTTCAATAAATCCGAGACGTTGTATGGTTTGCATAAAGCAAAAACAGATATTCGTCGGAAAGATTACTCGATTCTTGTTGAGGGTCAGATGGATTTAGTGATGGCTCATCAGGCGGGGTTTGGAAATACGGTCGCGTCCTCTGGTACCGCTTTTACTTCCGCTCATCTCGAAAAGCTCAAACGTTTATCCAACAGAATTGTCCTTGCGTTTGATGCCGATGGCGCAGGTTTTTCTGCGGCAAATAAAAGTGCACAGCTTGCATTGTCCCTCGGAATGGAAGTGAAAGTTGCGTTACTACCAAAAGGGAGCGATCCCGCGGAAATGCTCCGCGAACGCCCATCGGAGTGGTCTCACGCGCTGAAAAACTCGATGCATATTATCGATTTCTATCTTCAGACGCTTGTAGATAAAAAACTTGATGCGCGTGTAATGGGGAAGGAAATACAGCATTCGGTCTTGCCGTACATTAATATGCTCGACAGCGCCATAGAGCAAGCGCATTTCGTGTCGCGTGTTGCGCACGCAACGGGAATCAATGAAGCGTCTGTGTGGGAAGATCTCAAAAAGCTCGCGCGCGCTACACCAAACGCGACAACAACACCTGCCAGCGGTGTGCAGTACGAGCGACAAGCAAGCCCAACATTCAGAAAGTATGCGCTTGAAAAACGCGCGCTTGGTGTGAAGTTGTGGCAAGAAAGTGTAGCACATCCCACCGTCAATCCGGCTTCCATTGTAGAGCGCCTGACAGCAATTGTGGGTGAGGAGGATGTGCGGGAGCTCTATACAGTAACAGAAAATGAGACAAGTGAACTCATCTTTGAGGCAGAGGCATATTACGGCACAAGCGCCGACCTTGTCCAAGATGTTGATGAACTGTTGGGAAATTTGGAAGAAGAGCGTTTGAAGGATCGTTTCGCAAAAGCAATGGCCGCTTTGCATGCGGCCGAGCGGGACAAAGATGGTCCGCGTGTTGAGAAGTTGCTCGCAGAGTGTCAGGAGTTATCGCGAAAAATTGCAGTCAGGGGAAGAAAAACATAACGTGTATACAAAATCAATATGAAGAAAAAAAAGAAGACAATTTCAAAAAAGAAACAGGTGAAGAAGGTGAAAACATCTTCAAAGAAGAAGCCTGTGAAAGCGAAAAAGTCAGCTCCAGCACGCAAGAAAGAAACGGCGTCTGCGCCATCTGCAAAAAAGACGCAGAAACTTGAGCAGGGTGTAAAACAGCTCCTGACAAAAGGCCGTGCGCGTGGTTTTGTTACATACGATGAAATTCTCAAAGAGTTTCCGACCGTCGAGGAGGATATTATGTTTCTCGACGATTTATACGCGAAGCTCGCGACTGCAGGTATTGATATTCTCGAAGGAGGTGGCTTGCTTGATGCAAAGGATCCCGCAGATGATCCAACAATAAAAAAATATACATATAACAAAGGTGAGGGGTCGCCGTATGATTCGATTCAGATGTATTTGAAAGAAATCGGTCAGTACCCGCTCATTTCCGGAGGGCAGGAGAAAGAGCTTGCAAAGCGTATTGAGAAAGGTGATCAGGAGGCAAAAAATTTGCTCGCACGATCAAACCTTCGACTCGTAGTGTCTATTGCAAAAAAATATGTCGGTCGTAGTCCCGACCTTACGCTTCTTGATTTGATTCAAGAGGGAAATCTCGGTCTCTTTAAGGCCGTTGATAAATTCGATTGGACGAAAGGATATAAATTCTCGACGTACGCAACATGGTGGATTCGTCAGGCAATTACTCGTGCGCTTGCCGACCAATCTCGAACAATCCGTGTGCCAGTGCATATGGTGGAAACAATCGCGAAATACAAGCAGGTGGTGCGTCGTCTTTCTCAAGATTTGGGTCGTGATCCACTACCAGAGGAGATTGCGATGGAGATGAATTTGGATGTAGACAAGGTATACAATATCGAAAAAATTGACCAAAGCACGGTTTCTTTGGAGACCCCTGTCGGTGATGATGAAGATGGAAAGTCTACACTCGGCGACTTTATCGCCGATGAAAAGATTCTTTCACCAGATCAGGAATCTTCACGGCGCATTATCTCAGATCAGGTTCGCGAGATTCTAAATGACCTTCCTCCGAAAGAGCGTAAGATTCTTGAGATGCGACATGGTCTCGTGGATGGCATTACTCATACGCTTGAAGAGGTAGGAAAGGAATTTGGCGTTACTCGTGAGCGTATCCGACAGATTGAAGCGAAGGCACATGAAAAGATTCGTCAGCATGAGAATATCAATCGGTTGAGGAATTACTAAATACCGCACAACTAAATAAAAAACAGCCCAACAGAAATGCAGAGCAGGGCTGTTTTTTTATTATCACTACTAGACAATGTGAAACCCCGCCGAGACGGCAAGGTCTCAGGCGGGGGGTGAAGGGATTGGCGGTGCATCATCGTCCGCTCGTGTGCCACAAGGTCACGCGCTCGGCGAGGCAGGGCTTGGGGGTGTCGTACGGCTTGGTCTGGGCAATCGGCCCGAAGATGGCGCCCAAGGCGAGCATGATGATGCCGCCCGCCAGCATGCTTCCTGGGATGATCCAGTACTCAAGGCTGGGATTGATGAACGTGCGAACGTGAGTTTTCGAGCTCAACATGGGCGTTCCCTTATGTAAGGCCTCATATACGATGAGGCGAACTTGACTATGTATATAGTGTCATAATTTTATATAAAAGTCAAGTTCAAGAACGGCGTGATATAATCTGCACAATGAGCGCGTCTGATACATTTGATCGACTATATAAGAACCTCAACCCCCGTCAGCGCGAGGCGGTGGATACTATTGATGGTCCAGTGATGGTGATTGCAGGCCCTGGCACGGGCAAGACGTCTATCCTTACGCTTCGCATCGCAAATATCTTGCGGCAGACGGATACGCCTGCGTCGGGCATTTTGGCAATCACGTATACCGAAGCGGGTGTGAAGGCAATGAAAAAGAAGCTCCGAGATATTATCGGAAGCGCTTCAGAAGATATTCGTATTCATACATTTCACAGCTTTGCTGTTTCTGTTATTCGAGATTTTCCTGACCACTTTCCACATCTTCTTGATATGGAGCCGATTACAGACATAGAAGCTCGCCGATATATCGATCAGATATTGCAGAAAAAAGAGTACGCAGACTTACGTCCTTTTGGAAAGCCAGACATGTATATCGACCCCATTCTTCGGGCGATTAGTGAAGCAAAGAAAGAAGCACACACACCCGCGATGATGCGAGCGTATGCTACCGATGCTATCACTGCGATTGAGCAAGATGAAGCAAATATCTCAACTCGTGGAAAAACAAAAGGCGAACTGAAGGCCGACGCAAAAAAGAGCATAGAAAAGTGTGAAAAGACAAAGCTGTGTGCCGATGTGTATGAGTTGTACGAGGAAGCAAAAAAGGAGGCGGGCAAGATTGATTTTGACGACATGATTTTTGAACTCCAAAGTGCGCTCAAGCGCGACGAGCTTCTACTCAGACTACTTCAAGAGCAGTATTTGTATCTTCTTGTCGACGAGCATCAAGATACCAATAATTCGCAAAACGACCTCATTGTGATGATTGCTGATTTTTTTGATACGCCCAATGTGTTTATTGTGGGTGACGAAAAACAGGCGATTTATCGTTTTCAGGGGGCGTCGGTCGAAAACTTTTTGCGGTTTAAACATATCTGGCGTGATGTGAAGATGATCCAACTCGATACCAACTATCGTTCTCAGCAGAAAATTCTAGACGCAGGTTTTCATCTTATCGAGCACAATTACACTGAGGGTGAATATGCAGAATTGCGACTTCCGCTCACATCGGGCATACGCGACGCGCAGGAGCGCCCGATTGCACTTGTGCACGCAGAGCGTATCACCGACGCTGAGGCATATATGGCGCACGCAATACAGCGTACGCTTCAGGATGAGCCAGAGGCAGATATTGCGATTATTGTGCGCACCAATACAGCTGTGGGGCGCTTAAAGAGGCTTTGTGAAGCCTACGGCATTGCCGCTTCAAGTGTGCGAAATGTGGGCATTTTTGAACACCCGGCTGGAGGAATCTTTTTTGATGCACTTTCTGCGGTGTATGACCCACTTGATATCGAGGGTCTGTCGCGCACGGTCGTTGCTGGCTTGTGGGGTCTTACATTTGATGAGCAGGCGCAGGTGATAAAAGAAGTGCGCGCATCTATGCCTGTGACACATCGCGCTTTTGTAGAAAAGATAACTCAACTGCGAAACAGTATGCTTTCCGGTGATCCGATAGGATTTCTCTTTGAGCTTGCCGATGTTTCTGGCTATGTTGAGAAAATTTCTCTAGAGCCTGAGCGTGTAGAAATATGGCGTGGCATACTTGCGTTTGCGGAGACAATTTTACGAAGCAATGGAAACTCTGCGGACACTGGTGTATTGGTGCGCGAACTCCTCGCATACAAAACAGCATCAGAGCAAAAACACATCAAGGTATCTTCTGGCGATGGGTCTGCACGTGTGAAGATTATGACTGCCCACGGAAGTAAGGGTC
Organism: uncultured Candidatus Saccharibacteria bacterium; assembly: GCA_964390845.1. GTDB lineage: Bacteria > Patescibacteriota > Minisyncoccia > Phycocordibacterales > CALRHW01 > SICJ01. The sequence goes on along the minus strand of CAYMIL010000001.1, from coordinate 175,593 downwards.
TTGAGTTTGAGTATGTGTATATCCCATACGCCACAGAATCATTCTGGATGAAACGACCGCAAGCATCATTCTTTATGTTGCCGTCAGACAAACCTTCAAAAGATGATGATGTAAAAGATGCACGACGACTTTTTTATGTAGCTATCACCCGAGCTCGTGCCCATGTTGAAATCATTACGCACCAGACGTTAGAAAATGGTGAGACGGAATTGCCGCTGCGTTTTATCGATGAGCTTGGTACGGACAATGTTGAGCCGCGCTCGATTGGTGTTATGGAGTCTGCGCCTGTCGCTCCAAGGAAAACTCCCGAAGAAAAGTTTCGCACTCACTACATGCAGGCCGCTACGAGGATACTTACCGAAACAGGTCTTTCTGTGACGGCGCTCAATCACTTTTTACAGTGTCCAAATAGCTTTTTATACAAGAGTGTTTTTAGAATACCTGAGCCACCAAATCCAAACTCTGAAAAGGGTAATGCGATGCATGCGGCGCTGGCACATGTGTTTAGGTCCGGAGCGGAGCTGAGAAAGGGCGACCAGAAAGAGATATGTCGTGTTATTACAGAAAAAGCGCACGAGCATCTCGACCGTTCGTTTTTGAAAAAATTTGAAGTTGATAGACTCAAGAAAACACTTGAAGAAGAGATACCGGATGTTGTCGCTGGGCTTGTAGATTTGTGGCAAACAGACGCGCGTCTTGGTGTTGAAAAAAACATGAGCGGCGAACTTGTGGTGAAGGGACCCGACGACCAATCTGTTGGTGTTGTAATACACGGCAAGCTCGACCTTGTTGTGTTTGGTGATGATACTGTAGACGTGTATGACTTTAAAACGAGAAAGGGTATGACCCCGGCGGAAATAAAGGGAGAGACAAAAAATTCAGACGGTGGTTATTTTAGACAGCTCGTTTTCTACACGATGCTTCTATCACAATACCCCGACGCGAAAGGGAAAGATGTTCGTTCGTCGCTCGTGTTCCTTACTCCAAACGATAAGGGCGAGATCCGCAGAGAATCTGTGTCGGTAACCGAGTCCGCCCTACGTGCCCTAAAAGAAAACATCGCCTCTCTTGTGAGAAGCGTGTTTTCAGGAGATATTCTCAACCAAACCTGTGAAGATGAGAAGTGTGCGTACTGCTCACTCAGACAGATTATTTAACAAGAACGTCGATAACGCCCTTGAGCATTTCGTAGGGTAGTGCCCCGCTTACAAAGAGTTTTCGCTCATCCTTTGAGAAGCCAATAACATCTGGGCTACCATACTGTTGTCGCTTAAGAAATTCAGCATTCATGTTTGTGATGAGCGCGCGAAGTTCTTGGCTCGGTGCAGACTTTAAAAGGAAAATGCTAAACGGTGTTCCTTGGCCACCCGCTTTGACTGCTTCCTGATAATCTTCCTCGACTTTTGACGCTGTTCTACCGCTTGAGAGGCACGCGTTAAAGTCTGATACGTTGAGCCCAACATACTGAGCGATCTTTGGAAGTTCTGCGGGGTCGAGGCTGTCGTTTGATGATGTGACAGAATAGAGTCTATTGGTAAACTCCCAAAACTTTGCATTTCCGCCAAGCTCTGCGGCACATTCTGTGGCCTCAGCTTCTTTGTGTGCGCGCTCGTGCAACACCTGAAGTGGGAAGTGTCGGTAGACCCACGCAAATTTTCCATCTTTTCCGTATTCATCTACAAATCTGTTGAGTGTAGTGTGGAATATCTTACAGAATGGGCACTCAGTATCTGAGTACTCAACAAGAAGTGCTGGAGCATCTGGGTTGCCCACGATAAAGTCCGATGCGCTGACAGGTCGGATAGAAATATCCGGAGCAACTTTTTCTGCTGCTTGTGGAGCGTCTGTAGTAGGTGTTTTGGGCGCACGCATATTTGAGAAAATGACCGCGCCACCGATAAGCGCTCCGGCGAGGATGATAGCGACAGGTACGGTAAGTGTATTTCGTTCCATAGATAAATGATTAGTGATAACCCACATATTCTATCATAGGCGCTACGGCCTGCGGAATTGTGGTATTCTGGTGTATATGGACATGGTATCTGCGATTATATTGGGAATTGTGCAGGGTGTAACAGAGTTTCTGCCCATTTCTTCGACGGGGCATCTTATCATTATGCGCGAGCTTCTTGGGCTCAATCTCACGGGTTCGCTTTCTTTTGACGCAGTGCTTCAGCTTGCAACAGCGTGTGCTGTGGCGCTCTATTTTTGGCGAGATGTGTGGTCTGTGGTATCGGTGCGAACACCGGAAAGCAACAGGCTACTTGTTGCGCTCTGTGTGGGCACTATACCTGCGGCAGCGGCAGGGCTTGCGCTCGAGGACGTGCTCGATTCAACATTTCGAAGCGCGCACATTGTGGCGTGGGGGCTTATTGGTGGAGCGCTTCTCATGACAGGTGCTGAGTACGTTGCAAAAAAGAAACGAGAGAGTACAGCGATGCTTTCGAATGTAAACGCAACGACGGGTGTGCTCGTTGGTTTTTTTCAAACACTCGCACTTGTGCCAGGAATGTCGCGCTCTGGTTCAACGATTGCCGGTGGTTTGTTGGCTGGTTTTAAGCGCGAAGAGGCGATTCGCTTCAGCTTCTTGTTGTCGTTTCCACTCCTTTTTGGTTCTGGTCTTAAAAAATTACTTGATCTTGGTGCGTCGGGAGGTGTTGATGCTCCACTTGTTGTTGGTTCGCTCGTAGCGTTTCTTGTCGGGCTCGGCGCGATTCATTTTTTGATTGTATATTTGCGCAAACACACACTCACGGTGTTTGTGACATACCGCATTATCCTAGCGATACTTATTCTCGCGTTTATTTAAAAAGAAACCACCCACAGTCCGTGAGGACGTATGGGTGGCAGGAGCGTTTGGACGCCCCGGAAGGGTGAACTACTTGGTTGCGTGGGAGCGCTCGGCCTTCTTGATGAGGGTGCTGTCAAAGCGGCTGCAGATGAACACTACAGCACCCATGATGGTGTGACATGGCCCCATCAGACAGAAGCCCCTCCAGAGGTGGTGGAGATTGTACACAAAGACCCAATCTCGCACCTTCTTTGAGAAGCCAATCACAATGATGCCAGTAATGAGCCACGAGAAGGCTGCCAGCGTTATGATTTCCTGCAGTTCCATCATAGAGTATGCTCCAGTGAGGCGGTTTCTAAAAAGCTGCTGACGTTAGCAGCGAAGGTCAGGGGAATGACTGTATCACCCTCAATTTCGCTGCCAATCCCACGTAACTCTCAAGGAACTATATGCTACTATTATAGCATATTATTGAGTATTGTCAATATCTTAGCGAGGGCCTAAAACGGCAAAGAGAAGGTCATTGCGCTATCGCCACCGCCAGCTTTTTCTTCCCATGCGCTTGTATTGAGCTTGATATCGATAATCGTTCCACCTTCTTTAAATTTTAGTGCATTGTGTGTTCGTGCGTAGTCGTAGACGTCTTTGGTGATTTTCACATCATCCAAGCAATACTTTTTTACCTTTTCTTTTTCACCATTGCGCCACCAAGTGACTGCTTCGAGGCCGTGGCCAGATTTTCGTATGCCGAGCGTGCCTTCTGCTATCTGGTCGAGTTTCATACGGCGACCAAAGGTATTTTTGATTTCTTTGAGGATGTCTACGTGATGAATTTTTGTGAGGTCGCCGGCGTAATATTTGTTGAGGAGGGGCATGTCGAAATGCTCGGAGTTGAAGCCGATAAGCACGTCCGCGCGCTCGAAAATCGGCCACATTTTTGAAAATTCATGTTGCTCAAATGCGGAGTAGGTGTCGGTCGTCGAATCATAGACGCCCACAATAGAGATGTCCAAAAGAGAAGGATCATTTTTCCCAACATCGGAAAAGATGTTGCTTGTTTCAATATCAAATACAACTCGTTTCATGGCGTGCAAAAAGTTAGCGTGTGAGAAACGCAGAGATACTTGCAGAGTCTCCAATGTCGCAGGTGTGCTCCTCGCGGGTAGTAAGGTTTTTGATGGTGATGCGCTTCTGATCGATTTCTCGCGCGCCGATTGCGCAGAAAAATGGAATTGCATCGGTAAGCGCTTTTTTGAGCTGGTCGCCAGCAGATTTTTCTGTGTAGTCGATTGCCGTTGCAACACCTTCTTTTCTGAGGGTGTGCGCAAGTTGTTGTGCCTCTACAAAGGCGCCGTCGAGTACGCCGATATAGAGCTGTGTTGTGGGTCGGTATGCAGGAAGGAGATTGTGGGTTTCAAGAAAGTCTCGAAGGCGTACGTCGCCGGCGCCAAAACCAACAGCGGGCACTGTATCGTTGCCAAAAAGCGTGAGGAGGTCGTCGTATCGACCGCCACCAAAAAGCGCTTTTCTATTTTCTGGGTCAGTGTCGAATATTTCAAAGACGATGCCTGTGTAATAGTCGAGACCGCGTGTGATTGTCGGGTCAAATACAACGTTTGTAACGCCGAGCGTGGAAAGCTCATCGATAAGACGTGCGAGGCCTTGCACGTGCGGGTGGTCTTCGCCGAGAACCTCGATAAGTTTTTTGTTTGATTCAAGCGCGTGGACAAACTCAGTGACAGCATCATCTCGTTTGAAAATTGCCGTGAGCGCATCTTTAAACTCTTGAATCGGTGTCTTGTCTTTTTTGTCGATTGCCTTCATTGCGGAAAGAGCCTCTTCGTCGGTGAGGTCGAAGCGTTCGTAGAGTGCCTGCATGATACGGCGGTCATTGATTCGAATCTCAAAGTCTGTATCCTGAGCGCCGAGGTTTTTCATAAGACTGTGTGCAACGAGGAGCACCTCTGTCTCTGCTTCGTTGTTTTTTACACCAAAAATGTCGACATTAAACTGCCAGTGTTCGCGAAGTCTGCCGCGCTGAGGCTGTTCGTAGCGGAACAGATTGGGAATAGAATACCAGCGTAGTGGGAAGGAAAGCTCTCGTTTTCGAGCAGCGACCATGCGTGCGACGGTCGGTGTCATTTCTGGTCGAAGGGTCACATCGCGGTCACCGCGGTCTTTAAAGGTGTATGTTTGCTTTCCGGCAAGTTCTTCTCCGGATTTCGCCAAGTAGAGCTCTGCGGGCTCAAGAACAGACGCAGTGTATTCGCTGTAGCCAAAGCTTTCCGCCGTTTGCTTCATTGCATTAAATATGTGGTTTTGCACAAACATATCCTCTGGGTAGAAGTCACGAACGCCTTTGTATGGATCGGTAGAAAGCTTTTTTGTCATGGGTACATTGTAGCAAAGCTCTAGGTGTTCTACAAAATTGATTTACCATTGTATGTTCGGTATTGTAGATTATGGAAAGTAAGAGGGTGTTCCTCCGTGCTTATCCGCACAAGCGTACGGTTAGGAGGTAGTTATGGCTGGTGGAAAATCGTCTTGCGAAGAATGTGGAGCAAATACTTCAATGTCTGGATCACAGATGTGCCCTGTCTGTGATCCGGTACCCATCGACGTTGTTCTTGGGAAAATGCCCCAGAAGAGTCCGCGGCTGTGCGATGCGTGTTTTGATCGACATGTACAAAAGCACAGGGAAGCAGGCGGGCCTACACAGGACGACGCTGTTCCTTCTGCGCCTGTCGCACCCACAGCGCCCTCCGGTGCTGCGTGATTTTCCGGATTCGTAACATGGGGATACACCGCGGCGCGTAAGCGTCGCGGTTTTGTTGTTGGAGCTTTTTCTGACGAGAATTGACGAACGTACCATATAATACCTGTAGCACCATGCCGAAAAGCAATACATGACCCAGCAAGGCGAGTAAATTGATTTTTTTATTTTATTGTGCTATTATTATGTAAGTAACGGTTCATTGATATCGTTTTCGTTGGCCACATCTTTTAGGACTTTTTGAGTTTTAAAAGATGTGGCCAATCGTGGCTGACAGTCTTCACACGCAACATTTGAAAGGGTTACAATGCAAAACGAACTTCTGAAGAAGCGCGTTGGTTTTGTGGGAGGAGTGATGTCGGCGGCCGTTATCGTGGCCTTTGCTGTGTATCTGCTGGCGCACGATGTGCCTCAGAATGTGGCAAGTTGGGTCATGTGGACCGTGCTTGATGTTCTGGTTCTTGCCGGCTGCATTGCGGCCGGCAACAAGCGCCCATGGCTTCCGGCAGGATTCACGCTCGGCGCTCTCCTTGTCACCATCATCCTTCTTGGGAAGGGAACGTGGCATTGGGGATTTGTCGAGACAATCTCTGGTGTTGGAACTACGGTCGCTGTGATCTGCTGGTGGTCACTTGGTCCAAAATCGGCAATCGTTGCTTGTCTGGCTGCGATGGTGATTGCCGCAGTGCCAGCCATGTACGATGCGTGGTTGGACCCACACCCGGCAAGCTGGTGGCTGTGGGGTGGTGTCGCTTTCTCTTGCGCCCTCTCTTGCTACGGAGCTAAGGGGTGGACAATTGAGGATCGCCTCATCCCATGTGGTTGCTTCGTCCTTAACACCACGATGACAATTCTCGTTCTCCGATAGCGGAGCGAGATACGAAAACTGTGTTAGCAATTACGCTACACTTGAGAGACGCCCACCGGGCTCACTCTCGGTGTGGCGTTTTCTTTTGTATCCACTTTTGTAATTTTCACTCAATCGAGTAATATCAAGCTGTGTCCATACTTTTCTATAAACACCGTGGTGAGACGCCGAAGGAGGCACTTGAGCGTTTGCGTGCGGAACGGCCAGAATTTGCGAGCGAAACGCTAAGCTACGCCGGCCGACTCGACCCGATGGCCGAGGGTGTGTTGCTCGTACTTGTTGGCGATGATGAAAATAAGCGCCGCGAAGAGTTTTTAAAGCTTGATAAAGAGTACGAGTTTGATGTGCTGTGGGGTGTAGATACAGACACCTATGATGTATTGGGAAAGATTGTTGGTGAGGAAATCCCCGCTATCTACGACAAAAAGGAATTTGCGCAGATGCTTGAGAAATATCGCGGTATATACAAACAGCCGTATCCACCGTATTCATCACAGCCCGTCGATGGCAAGCCACTGTTTCAATGGGCGCGCGAGGGCAAGCTCGCTCAGATAGATATTCCGCACCGAGAGATAGATATAAAGGTACTTGAACATGTATGCGACCGTCGCATCATTACCGCAGACTTGCAGGAGTACATTCTTGCGGGTATTGCATGCGTGGAGGGAGACTTTCGTCAGGAAGAAATACGCGCGGGGTGGAAAGAATTTTTTGCGCGATACCCAAGCACGATTTTTACATATTCTACCTTCCGTGTGCGTGTAACGAGTGGAGCGTATATGCGTGGCCTAGCACACGCGTTTGGAGCACACCTTGGTTGTGGTGCGTGTGCGTTGAGGATAGTGAGAAAGAAAGTGGGCTCGTTTGAGATTATTTAGAGGTCCTCCTTTTCGATTTTCTTTATCTTGAGCGCGAGATATTTCTCTGCGGCTTTGATGTTTGTAGCAAAACTCTTGAGGATGCGTGCTTCTTCGCGAGTGAGGCGACGGTTGAGTTTTACGTCTTCGAGCATATCGACATGGTCTTGCATGTCATCAATAAGGATGCCCATGATGTTGTGCACTTCAGACTCCATACCATCGAGGTCGGTTTTGAGTCGCTTTTTGATATTGCGGATTCTGTAGAATGCGAGGTAGAAGATAACAATACCGATAAGGATCAGTGCGAGAGAAGGGATAGATACCGCGAGGATGTCAGTGAGTTTCTTTCCGTATTTTACAAAGAGAGGTTGGTCAACGGCGATGTATACTTTCTCGGAAGCAACGCTGAGCGCACCGTCCTTCTTTACAGACTGTGCCCACACGGCAACGAGACCTTCTGTGCGGATGTGATCGCTTTCAAAGGAGAACGTGCCATCTGCTCGTGCGGTCGTTGTAAACTCTGTTGGCTCAAGACCATCTTCTTTGATGTAGATTCTTACCTCAACATATGCGGGAGCTGTACCTCGTATCGTGAAGCGTTCGTCTTTGTTGATAGTTTCAGGATATTCGGTGATTGTTGGAGCGCTTACAGAAGGGAACGTGATAGATACGATTTCTTCTTTGAAATTACCTGCATTGTCGTATGCTCGTACAGACACTTTCTGAAGACCTGTTGGAGGGTTGATAAACGCGTATCGTGCGCTGCCATCTTTCTCGATGTCTTTGTAGTCGACAGGTGTCTGACCATCAAATGCGATTGTGTACTTACTAATACCAGAGAGCTCGTCTGATGCGCTCAGTGAAAGAGAAACGCTGTCGTCGCTTGATATCTCTGGGGTAACGACAAGTATTTCAGGCGCTGTGCGATCGATTTGGAATTTGAAGTGTGTTGTTGGGCCCCATCCTGCGCTATTTCTGAAGCGAGCGTGGAGATAGAGCGCGCCTTCTGGGAGGTCTTCGAGTTTCTTTTGTGCGATTGCTGGGCTGTAGACGATTGTTGGATCAGAGTTTGGGTTGCGTCCGAGGAGGAGCTGTACAGCGTTTACACCAGCAGGGATTGACCATGCAAAGGTGCTTTCAGATACGTCGTACCATGCGTTCTGATCGGGCGTTTGCGCAGAGGAAATACGCGGTGTCGGCGGAGCAACGCTTGCCGGTGCGGGCACCGTGTTTACTGGTGCACTTGGAACGATAGTAACAGCGGCGCCGGTTTGACCTGCGGGCGTTGTGCTTACGTTTGAGCCGAGGCCGTCATTTGCGCGGACGGCTGTGGATTGGAATGAAAGGGAACCGGCGCCGGTCTGTTTTGCCTTGAGTACAACACTGAGCACCTTTCCAGCACTTCCAAAGAAGCCAGGGTTTGGAACGCCTCCGCTAAATGTGATAACCCCATTTGAAAAGACGGGTTGTTCAACCCACATTGAAAACACAGAACCGGTCGTGCTGATTGACTGCACATCAAACAAATCGGTCGGAACAGCAATACTTCCTTCCGCGCTGTTAATGTTTACTCCGCCGGAGTTTACGTAGACCGTTGCGGTATATGTCTGACCAACCTGAATAGAGCTATTGCTACCAGTAGCATACAGACTTGCAGCGTGTGCGACAGATGAGAGGGAAAAGAACAGGGCGACAGCGCAGGCGATTACAATGTATTTCGCTTTTTCCATGCTTTATATGAAAGGAACTTTGTAAGGAGAACACCGCATACTACAAGGCCAATCAGTATTGCAAGCGTAATCTGCCACCATGCTACATATCTTTCTGGAGCTGCTGCATCTTTCATGTGCACGGTAATCTTCTTGATGTTTCCGGCATTATCTATTGCTTGAACGGTCAAAGAGCCAGAGAGGCTTTGGTCTTGGAGAACATAGGTGCTTCCAGAGCGTACAAGCGGAAGATTTTCTTCGACAACTTCGTATCGGTTTATACCAGATTCGTCATCTGTTGTGTAAAAAGATGCGAAATATTTTCCATCGTAGAGATTTTGATCTTGGCCAATGATGATAGAGAAGTCGCGTGGTGGTGTTGTATCACCAAGAATTGTTGTTGCGAGATCGTCTTTTGCAACTGATCCGCGGGGTGCAATAGTAAATGTTTTTGTTGTTCCTGTGATAGGGAGAGAGGTGCCTGCTCCATCTGCAAGAAATGCTTTAGCGTCTTTTGTGGTGATAGTAAGTGAGCCTGTTGATGTGGGTTTGAGTGCGATAGAGAATAGCTTGAGACCTTTTCCAGACACACCGGAAACAGCGCCACCGGTAAAGGTGATTGTGTTGCCCGAAAGTGACGGCTTGTTTGGCCACAATGTGAAAAGGGGACTATTTGTATTGAGAGAAACGATGTTGTATGGCCCAGCAAAGCTTATGGTTCCGTCTACGACGTTTATTTCTGGACTATCAGTATCAACGAGTACGTTGAGAAGGATCGTGTCTCCAGATACAAGGGGTCGAGTTGGCTCAACAGACAAAGAAAGAGCCTGTGCCGAGAGGGGGCGCGCAAGAAAGGCGAGTGCGAGTAGGGTGAGTGTTAGAAATGGTGTGTATTTTTTCATGGCGTTTTATAGTGCTTTACCTGGCGTACCCCACTGAGAAAGCAGGATAGAGAAGTCTATCGAATCAACCTTTGTGTCTTTGTTGATATCAACACACTTGTTTGCAAATGGTGAATTTGTCTTCCAGAACGCAAGTAAGATAGAGAAGTCGATTGAGTTTACGAAGTTGTCATGGTTGAAGTCTGCTCCTTTGCATGCAGAAACTGCTGTTCCCGCTGAAGAACCTCCACCGCCCCCACCTCCACCTCCGCCACCACCGCTTCCTCCACCGCTACCACCACCAGTTACGCTAAATGAGCGTGATGAGCCGGATGACTCTGTACCGAAGTATACGACGAGCTTGAAGTAGTATGAGCCAGCTGAAGATACTGTCGCGGTGAGGTTGGTATTCCAGTCTTCGCCTGGGTTAATAAACTTAGCGCCTGTTGCATGGTATGTGTCATTGCCACCACCGCACGGGTTGTTTGCGTCTGTAACAACGCACCATTCATACTGGTATTCGTATCCAGTGAGACCTTCGTTGGTAATTGTGACGTTTGCGCTGATATCAGAAGGGGAGTTTGCTGTTACGCTGTTGATGATAACCTGAGCAGGTGAGCCAGCAACGATCCAGTAGTCATTGTTTGTAACATACTTTCCGCTTTCAACTTGTGTTGAAACGACGGCTTCCCATACACCTTGCGCTGCTGAATTTGAAACAGAATATGTGTATTCATACAAACCTGTGCCGATTGATGTCATCGCAACAGAAGATACGACAGTGTTTCTCTCTGCGTCGTAGAGTGTTATACGTGGAGCTGCAAATGGGCTTTCAAGTGTGCTTGATTCGTTGAGTACCTGTACGCGAGCTCGGTATGTTTCTCCTGCCTGTACAGATGAGTAATCAGACATTGTGACAAACCACTGAGCATCTTGTGTTGCAAGTGATGCACGAGAAGAGATTGTTGCGTCGATATTGTCTGTGAGGAGTTTGCCGATTGAATCAACTGAAGTAAGTGTTGATGTGAGTGTATTCCATACATCTGCCGCAGTGATATCGTTGCCGTAGTCTGTAAGTGTTCGAGCGCCGTTTGCCCACACTGCAAGTGCCGCTGCATTTGCAATGCTTGATGTTGAGTAGTCTGTAAGTGTTCGAGTACCGACTGCCCACACATCCGCCGCAGTTATGTTGCTTGTGCCTCGAGTTGAGATTGCCGCGTCGATGTTGTCAGCGAGAAGTTTTCCAATACTTCCTGATGTTGAAAGCTGGTTTGATGCTCGATTCCATACTTCATCGGCGACCTCTTCAGCTGTTGCGCCTCCACCACCGCTTGTAAGTGTTCGAGAACCGTATTGCCATACATCATCAGCAGAAATGTCGTTGAGTGATGCGATTGCTGATGTGATGCTTGCTGTGCTTGCGGTAATCGCTGCCGCGAGTGATGAGCTTGCAGACTGCACATCAGACAATGTTGCGAGGGAACCAGTGTCGAGGTTTGCACCCGTGAGCGTTCTCGTCACAGAACCCCATACGCTTGATGCGGTATCTGCGGCAAGCGTGCCAAACGTCGTGAGTGATCGTGAAGAGTATGACCAGACGTTAGCCGGTACTGATGCGATGAGCGAGCCAACAGATGTTGAGGCGGTGGTGATGGTTGCTGCAAGTGATGTTGAAGCGTTGGTAATCGCTGTGTTAAGTGTTGTGCCGTTGTTGGTAATCGCTGCCGCGAGTGATGAGCTTGCAGACTGCACATCAGACAATGTTGCGAGGGAACCAGTGTCGAGGTTTGCACCCGTGAGCGTTCTCGTCACAGAACCCCATACGCTTGATGCGGTATCTGCGGCAAGCGTGCCAAACGTCGTGAGTGATCGTGAAGAGTATGACCAGACGTTAGCCGGTACTGATGCGATGAGCGAGCCAACAGATGTTGAGGCGGTGGTGATGGTTGAATTTATAGACGCCGTATTTGTCGTCATTGCAGAAGCGAGAGAGCTTGTCGCTGTCTGAACATCTGAAAGAGTAGCAAGTGATCCCGATGTGAGACCTGCTCCAGTAAGTGTCCTGCTTACTGAGCCCCATACACCAGAGGCAGTGTCTGATACGAGTGTGCCAAAGGATGTGAGGGTACGAGATGCGTTATTCCAGACAGCACTTGCGATTGTGGTGCTTGCTACCGTCGTTGCGCCAACCTTAAATGATTTATCTACCTTTACCAAATCTCCCGTCGGCACGCTTCCGCAAGACATAAACGCTGACCACACACCTTCTGTTGCTCCTGAGTCAACGGCATAATCATAATAATGCCATCCGCTGAGGTCGGCACTCATTGAGTCGGCATTTACCTCCGTGCTACCAGATGGATCGTAGATGGTAAGGGTACATGGGGTTGTGGTGGGTGTGAAATCATCGTCGTATACAAACTCACCAAGACGAATAGTGTCGCCTGGAGATACGATTTGATAGTCCGCATATGCGACAAGTGCTGACAGCGAGAGGAGTGAAAAAACAATTAAACGTGCGAGTGTGCGTGTACTATTCATTGTGTTCTATATTATAGATAATGATATTTGATAAAGTGCGCTTCGTAAAGGAAGACTTTTCCACACTTTTTTGTTTTTTGACACCAACTCCATTACAGAGTGTGCTAAAATTATGACAAACACAGTTGTATGATTTTTTTGCCTAACAAACTCTCCTTTAAACTGGTGCGCAAAACGCGCAACGATGTTCCTGTCGACACGTCGGCCGTTGCTGAGCTCGTTGAGCACATAGATGATTCAAACAAGCGTCTCTTTTTGAAAGTTCTTGGCGGTGCCGGCCTCGGATTGTTTGCCGCATCGCTTTTTCCAAAGAAAGCAGACGCTCTCGTCGTGGGAAGTGCGCCCACATCGAGCGTCGTTGGCCTTAAAGACTCTTCAAATGACCGCATAAATCCTGCGACCGACGAAAGCGTGCAGGCGATTGTGAGCGGACAGGGTGTAGAAAAGCTCACAACATCACTGAGTTCGTCGGGAATTGTGCACACGCCGGCGTCGGGCAAAAAAATTCGTGTCTACAGCTCGCGTTTTTCTCTCAACGCAAACGCAACATCTGTTTCGTTTCGTTTTACCGCTGGCGGAACGGATCATGAAAAGTATCTATCACCCAAAACGGGCGGTTTGTATGGCGCAAACAATCACCCCAACTATATCGAGGGTGGTGTTGATGAATCACTGTATTGCGTTATCGACGGAACGACCACGGTACAGATAAATGTGGATTATAAAGAAGTGTGATTGATGTATAATTAACAATAGTATGGCAAAACGAGCGATTGAACATGTGTTTACTGGTGCGACGACCCCGTATACGTCGTACGATTCAACCAAGACAACTCTTGGTGATTTGATACTTCAATACACTGGAGTAAACCCGACGGATAAATTTGCGGGGCCAGCAAAAATTGGTGTGGCGCGCCCGGTTGAAACATCTACATCTATTCCGGGTATCTATCCGCACGTTGTGTCATGGGCCGACAAAAACGGCACATACTCCACAGGTACCGTTGCTGTTTCTGGAACGGCCGTTACGGGCTCCGGCACATCATGGTTTAGTGATGGCGTGCCCGTTGGTGCCCGCATTGGTTTTGGTAGTACGGACCCCACGGCAATTACAACGTGGTATACAATTGCCGCAATTCCGAGCGGAACATCTCTGACGCTCGCATCCTCTGCGGGTACAATAGGCTCAGGTACATCGTATGTAATCGACAAGACGCTCCAGCTCGATTGGGTGTTCCTTGCAGACAACGCCACAGCCGCGGCTACTCGTCGTATTTCTCTGTTTCTCTATGACAGAACGACATCGCTCTTTTCATGGCGTGGGTTTGTTACATTGACCTATCCTGCCGGCGGAGGTAACCAAACAATCAGAGGTTTGCGCGCATCCTATGAAAAGTATACTGATGGTACTATCGCTGTATCTGGAGCAACCGTAACAGGCACAAGTACAGCGTGGTCTACGAGTCGTATCCCTATTGGTTCCCGTATTGGTTTTGGTAGTACAGACCCTACGCAGATTGATACTTGGTATTATATTTCTGCAGTTAGTTCGGACACTTCTATTACAATCCAATCAACGGTGACAGCAAGCGGTACCGGAGGTACGACACCAAGCCTCTCCATTTCTTCTGGTACGGCCTACGTCATTGAGGATTTACGTATTTTGACAGCAACAACCGCAGTGGTGGTTGCGGCGGCAGGTCTTTCTATGGCGACTGGCTTGTCTTATGATGATTTTATTTCTGGAGGCCAAACAATAGCCGCGGCAACTACGGTAGATAAACAGAAAGCTGTGTACTCTCTCGTTGATCTCGATGCTATTTATTCAACAGGTACTGTGACGGTGTCGGGAACAGGTGTTACTGGTGCGGGTACTTCGTGGGCGGCCGCCACTCATTTGGGTTGTCGTATTGGTTTTGGTAGTACCAATCCTGCGTCAATCACGACATGGTACACCATCTCTGCTGTTGGAAGTACTACATCTATTACACTTTCTGCATCAGCGGGAACTATTGGCGCTGGTACTTCGTATGTAATCGTGGGAGGTAACGGTATCGCGGGTGGTTTGGCTATTGATGATAGAGCAAGTTGGACACAGCAGTTTGTCTACATTATTGAGGTGCAAGCGGCGACCACTCCACAGGTGTATAAATACAATATCAGAGCAGACCTCACTACACTTGGTGGTATCGGTGCAGGAAAATCATCCTCTGCATTTACACTTGTAACTGCGACACAGACAGTAACGGGAAACACGACACAAACAAATAACGGTCGAATCGGTACTCTCAGCCATGGTCCAGGTTCTGGTGTGAAGTGTTTGTATTTTGCTACCTCCTCGAGGATCTACCGAGCGCCTCTTACTGGTATAACCTCTGGAAGTTCAACATGGGCTGCGGATTCGATGACAGAAATTCCTGCGGGAGGTACGGCTACATATTCTGCGACTGGTGCCATTACTGCGGTAGAAATTGCCGACCAAATTGACCGCCTCATTATCACCACAACGTCTGCAACAACAACCGCGCACCACAGAGCGTATCTCACGCAGTATGACGCATCTGGTTCTCGCCCTTTCGATCACATGTTTCTTGTGGATACTGCTCAGCAAGATCAGTCTACTGCTGATTCTGATTCGGTTCCGCACCCGAGTGCGCAGGGAGCCGCGCTTTCTGTGTGGTCGGAGGATGGATTGGTATACATTTGTCGTACAGGTACCACCGCATTGGTCAACGTCATGTATACAGTACCCCTTGGTGCCGACTGGTCATATGCGACAGGAAGTGTAAGTCAGCGCCTCGTTACGCCATCCCTCTCAACGTCAAATGCAACAAAGCTCTCTCGTGTATTTTTCAACGACGCACCATATCTAGGAAATGCGGGTCTTACATTCCCAACAGAGCCTGCGCGAATCTACTACAGAACGAATGGAATTAGCGATAATTCAGGCACATGGACACTCGTTGACCAGACAGGGGATTTGTCTGCGGCAACCGCCACTACAGAAGTGCAGTTTGCGGTGGAGTTTAGAACAATTGGTTCAATGTGTTTGCCGGCTAGAATTTTCAATATTTGTTGTACATATGAAGACGATACAACAGACAGTCATTACCAGCCGTCTGTCGCGCAGTCTTCAATAACAAGCAAGCGTTTTGCGTGGAGATTCTCAACGGCATTTGGTGGCACAGTGCCTACACTGCGTATCAGGTTGTATAATGCAGAAACAGATGGTTTGCTTCTTGATGACACAACCACAGCATCTGCTTCTGGAACATTTGAGAAATCTACCGACGACGGCCAGACATGGGGTTCATACAACACAACAGACAAGGCGAATGAGACAACATATATTCGATACACACCGACCGTGCTTGCGGACAATATAAAAGTACGTGCACTTCTAACACAGAACTAACATGATTTACATCGAACAAGATTCTCTCATAGCAGAACAAAATAATCTTCGTGTCGCATCACCAAGTGGTGAATACGAAGATACGGCTCTTGTGGCGTTTTACGATGTCGCTCGTCCACATATTGAGCTTGGTTCGTATCAGGCTCAATATGTAAAGTATGGCTCGATGATCTATAAGTTTAATGACCCGAAAGAGCTTGGTGAGGAGATTCTCAAAGTTGATCCAGAATCAAAACATGAGGCGGCGGTATTTGTGCGTATGAGCAATGAACTCCTCGCTCAAATGAATGGTGGCACAATTACTGATACATCACTTGCTGAAATTCGTGCACAGGAGGGGCTTCCAGATGTTGGGGAAGTTGCTGGAGTAGGTACGGCTGCGACCGATACAGCCACTTCGACAACCACGCCCACAACAACAAAACCAACACGAAAGCCTAAAAAACCAAAGACAAAAGAGCCTGTTGCTGTAGTTTCGGATGCACCAGCAGTGACAACAGTTGAGGAGGCAACCTCTATCATTGAAGCGGTCAATACTAAGGCAGACGAGATTTCAGAAAAGGCAAAGGAGATTTCTAAAGTTATCGACACAGTGAGTGACGTGTTAAAGTAATCATATGGCACTTACAGATGTAAATTTTCAATCGGGCGAAGGCCAAGATTTTCTTGTCGAGCTTCCAAACGCTTCGTATTCTGGTGAGTTGCTTGATATAGCGACAGAGTCTTCAAGTACGCAGTATCCAGTGCTCGAAGTGCCGCTTGTGTCTGGTAGTGATATATTCATAATGTCTGAATGACATGTCGCCACTCAGCGAACATATACAGAAATTTCTGCCATATCTTGAGTATCTACGAGTAAAGCTGTATCACAGCGCGTTGGTGTTTATTGTTGTGTTTATTGTTGGTTTTTTCTCTTCAGGATTTATCCTCGATCATTTTTTTGAATTCTTTAGGCTTGATGGGGTAACTATTGCGACCACGTCGCCATTTCAGTTTGCAGATTTGGCGATGGATATTGGTTTTTTCTTGGGGTTGCTTTGTACGCTACCCATCGTGGCATATTTTATGTTTTCTTTTTTGATGCCGGCACTCAATGCGCGAGAACGTCGAATGGTCCTTGTATCTGTGCCCGTGAGTATCCTTCTTTTTGTAGTTGGTTTTTTGTACGGATTCTTTATTCTCTATTATTCATTCGGCCTACTTGCGCAGATCAACAGAACGTTAGGCATTCAAAATATTTGGGATGTAAGCGCTTTTCTTTCTCAACTGTTTCTCACGGCGTCTCTTCTTGGTGTGGTATTTGAGTTTCCTGTTATTGTAACAGCACTCGTCCGTCTTGGGGCGCTGTCTATAGAAACCTTGCGTAGCAGTAGAAAAACAGCCGTTTTCATACTATTTCTTGTTGTGTCCTTGCTACCTCCAACAGATGGTGTGTCGCTAGTGGCTATGGCGTTGCCTCTTGTGGTATTATATGAAGCGACCCTATTTATTAACCGTAACACACACAACCATGTTTGGATTAGGAACTAGAGAGCTCATCATTATCGCGATTCTTGCGATTTTGTTGTTTGGATCAAAGAAGATTCCAGAACTTTCAAAAAGCATTGTTGAAGCGATTCGCCATATGCGCGGCGCGTTCAAAGATGTTGATGAGACAAAAACTACTGACGTAAAGAAGAAATAAAAAAAGACAGCCTCGGACTTTCGTCCGAGGCTGCTAGTTTCTGGTGCCACACTCTGAGCATACGTTGCTACCGAGCTTGTATGCGCAGTGGGTGCACAGGCCGTGTGTCCGGCGATGCGCGGTGCGCCACATCACAAACTGCTTTCTCCAGAACCACACCTCCCACAGAAGCCAGATGGCAACGAAGGCGATGAGGGGGAGTGTCAGTGAGGTGCGGTAGTACATACCGTCGCCAGTGTTGATGAACTGGAAGCCGAAACCGGTGTAAACACCTTCTCTTGAAAACGAGAGGGTTCCAGAATCGTAGTACTTGTGTGCTCTATCCCAGACCACGAAGTCGAAACGGAAACCATTCCACGATTGAATTCCTGCGACGGTTTGGGGTGACCAGTTATCGATAAAGCGCAGTGCTCCCCGGGAAATCTGAACCCCAGTTTCCCTCAGTTTGTATTCTGGCGCTACCACACGTAGGTAGCTCACGTTGAGCGCCCCCTTAAACGACAGTGCCACGAGGCCGATCAGCGCGAGAAGCAGGACAACACGTGTCCCACGTACGCAGATGCGAAGAGTGTTTTTCACGGCGTCCTCCTTTCGAGGTGTAAAGGTGCTGTACCTTTACAATAATATCACATTTTTTATATAAGTCAATACGCCCTAGTTCTTCCACTCTTTCTTTCGGAGACGAACGCTTTTCGGAGTGATTTCGATAAAATCATCTTCATCCATGATTTCCATCGCACGTTCGATAGTGAGCTTGAATGGCGGTATCAAAAAGATTCCTTCGTCAGAACCAGATGCGCGCATGTTGGTAAGCTGTTTGCCCTTTGTTGGGTTTACAAACATCGTATCGCCCTTAGTTACATTTCCAACAATCATACCCTCATACACTTCTGTTGTCGGCTCGATATAGAGAACACCTCGTTCCTGCAAGTTTGCAAGTGAGAAGGCGAGTGCTTTTCCGCCAGCCATAGAGACCATTGAGCCGTAGGTTTGCTTCTTAATCTCTCCGACATACTGCTTAAATTCTGTAAAACGGCTTGAGATGATTCCTTCACCTTTTGTATCGATAACGAACTGTCCGCGATAGCCGAGAAGGCCGCGTGTCGGGATTTCAAAGACGATACGCTGGTGACCCTGCTCCTGTTTCATGTTGGTAAGAATACCTTTGCGCTCGCCGAGCTTTGCGATTACCGCACCTGCACTTTCGTCGGGTACATCAACAATCACTTCTTCAAATGGCTCATACTGCACGCCGTCTATTTCTTTGATGATGACGTGTGGCTGTGAGACTTGTATTTCAAATCCTTCACGGCGCATATTTTCGAGCAAAATAGCAATGTGGAGCTCGCCACGGCCGTAGACGATAAATCGATCGCCCTGATCAAAATTTACGCGCAATCCGACGTTAATCTCGAGCTCTTTTTCGAGGCGTTCGCGAATCTGGCGACCAGTAACAAATTTTCCTTCGCGGCCAGCAAATGGGGAATCGTTGACGAGGAAATTGAGGGAGATTGTTGGTTCATCAATTTTAATAGCAGGAAGAGCCTCTTGGTCTTCTGATGCACAGATAGTTTCTCCGATATAAATCTGTGGGAGACCAGCGATCATGACGATGTCGCCAGCGGTTGCTTCCTCGAGTTCTTTTTTAGCTGTTCCTTCGAATGTAGAAATTTTGGTGAGTTTTCCTGTGTATGATGTGCCGTCAACTTTTTTCACGACAATAGGCTCGCCGACACGTACTTTTCCATCGTAAATACGGCAGACTGCAAGACGTCCGAGGAAGTTGTCGTAGCCGAGGTTGAAAGTCTGCATGCGAAGTGGGGCAGACGTGTCGCTTTTTGCCGGAGGAACTTCTGAAAGAATCGTATCAAGAAGTGGGGTGAGGTCTTTTGCTTCGTCCTCGAGTTTCATTTTTGCAACGCCGTCGCGACCAATAGCATAGACAGTTGTGAAGTTCATTTGTTCGTCGGTAGCGCCAAGCTCCATAAAGAGCTCAAGTACCTCGTCGACAACCTGTGCGCACCGTGCCGCTGGTTTGTCTATCTTATTGATAACAACAATTGGCTTGAGGCCAAGCTCCAAAGACTTTTTGAGTACAAATCGTGTCTGTGGCATCGGTCCTTCCTGAGCGTCAACGACCAAGAGTACGGTATCGATAGATCGCAATACGCGCTCTACTTCTGAGCCGAAGTCGCTGTGGCCTGGGGTATCAACAATGTTGATTTTCGTACCCTTATAGAAAATAGAGGTATTCTTTGCATAAATAGTAATACCGCGCTCACGTTCGAGTGCGTTTGAGTCCATACTTGCACCTTCTTCGGCAACACCCGTCTGTTTCATGAGGGCGTCAGTCAACGTGGTTTTGCCGTGGTCCACGTGGGCAATAATTGCAATGTTTCGTATTTCCATAATAAAGTGCGCCTTTCGGCGCGTGTATAGGCAATTAAAGCAGTAAAACATCTTGGTGTCAACGCGTGGTGTGGTATACTTATACACGTGGAGAATTCGATCAACTTTTTGCCAATACTAGCTCGTTTCGGCATCACCCTTTCGTGGAACATGGTGTGGTGGGTTGTTGGTGTTGTTTGTCTTATATACATCGTCTACACCATCATTTTGCTATACCATTGGGAGCGATATGGCATAAAAACAGTTCGCACATTTCTTGTTGAGCTTATATATTTTTCAGTATCTGCGGTCATCATGATGCTCATGACGGCGTCCGCACTCACCATTGCATCGTATGCTTTTTAATCTCGATCCACACGAATCAGTGATACTTGAAGTGCGAAAGCATTGGTTTGTTTTTTTGTGGCAGATACTCGCTTTTCTTTTCGGTGCACTTATACCACTTGCTGGCTATATAGCAGTTCACCATTTCAATCTCGATGGAATTACGGTTGTGCTCAATAGATACGATGCGGTATTTTGGTTTGCGTATTCCGTCTGGCTCATGGGTATATGGATATCTTTTTGTGTGCAATGGACCAACTACTATCTCGATGTGTGGTATGTGACACAGAAGCGCATTATTGATGTTGACCAAAAACATCTGTTTCATCGTGAGGTATCCAATCTTCGTTTCGATAAAATTCAGGATATCAGTATTGAAGTCCGTGGTTTCGTTGCAACATTCCTCAACTTTGGAGATATTCGCGTGCAGACAGCGGGTGAAGATAGTAGTGAGTTTTTTATGAAAGACGCACACAATCCTGAACGTGTTCGTACTGTTATTTTTGCTCAGCACAACAGGGAAGCAGAGAAACCTGTGCAAGTTACCCTTGATTGATAGGGCCTTTTGTAGATAATGGATGATAGTGCCGTTCTTTGACCAGTGTGTGTCTTCGGCATAACAACCCCCATTGCGGAGATGAGTGGTATGACGAAAGCCAGTCGTCGCGCGTACTTCTTTTTCGGGACCACGGCATCGGTGCAACCGATCCTTACGGAGCTCGAACGTCGCGACATCAAGGTCTTTCCCAACGCCTCTTACAACACGGAGATTGATCCCGACCCAAAACGTGACCACAAGATCGTGCTTCACCACCACCCGGCTGAGCATCGTACGGTCGTCTTGCAGGCGGCGAAGCTTGTCGAGATGGGCTACGAACCCCGAGTGTTCGTCTTCCTGGACAAGGTGTTCTTCCGGCTGATGTTCCGGAGAGACAAGGGTGCAAAGGAGAGAATCGAAAGCGATTTCAAGGACAAGCTCGAGGAGGTCGCTATCGCTCGCACGTCTCACGACGTTGCTGAGGGACTGGTGCACAAGTATCAGTGTCGCTTGCGCACCATCAATGCCGCTGACGGATGCAGCATGGAGCAGGTCATGAGCCTCGTGGATTTCTACATGTGCCTTCGTCAGAAGGAGGGTGTGGCCTAGCACTGGTTCACCGACAGATAACGCGCAAACCCGAGGGGGTTTGCGCGTTCTTTTTTGGGTATATAATACAACAATGAATGATACCCATCTCCTCAAAGAATCAAAGCGACAGTTGTTTTGGGACTATTGTCGAGAAAATATAACATGTGTTCATAATAAGGATTTGGCGTGTGATGTTGAATTGCCAACAGGTGTTGCACTGTTTGATATGAAAAAATGGCAACAAATCGAGAATATTGTCATGTCGTGTTAAAAATGACAAACCACACACAACAATCGAATATCAGTACTATTTTAGAAATTCTTAAGAATGAGATTGAGGGGGATGTGAATGCTGCGCTTGAAAAAATGACTCATGACTATTCGATGACGTGGGTATACAAACGGCGAGATGGTGTATTGTTCCCGTCTGTTGTAGCACAGGATGTGCGTGCCGCAATGAAGGATCTGTATGTGATAAAAGGTCGTCACTACGATATCAGGCATATTATCTCCAGCGGCGATGTGGTCATGGCAGAACTTGTCGAAAGCTATCCTGATGAGCGGGACCCTTCGATCGTCTACCGAACCCCGATGGTTATTGTGTGGGAATTTAAAGATCAGAAAATCCGCGCCGGACGCCACTATTGCGACCCGCAACTTTCATACGAGGGACTTACAGAAGAGCAAGTGGAGGGGATATTTAAGTAGGTGATGTTGTTTGACAAATCAGAAATACGGGTTATTCTATAGAAAGATCAAATCGTTTTTACCTGTTCAAGCGAACAGGTCGATTTGGTAGGTCTTTGATTAAGGAAAAGGTGTCACATGATCCAGCCCCTGGAACGTCCCGCTCAAGAAGCCCTCAGCCAGACGGTGATCCCGGCAGTCCCGGGTGAGTTCTACTCGTATTCCTCGGAGTTCACGGACAAGAAGCCCCTGTTCGTCTTCATGAAGTGCAAGGCCAACAAGGCGTGGATGGCCGCAGACGCCGAGCGCCTCGGTCGTGAAGCCAACCTCTTCTTCCTGTTCAACCAGACGGGACGCATGGAGGTTCGTTCGATCAGCGCAGCGCATGCCGCTGGTCTGCTCGGAGATTCCATCGACGCTGGGTCCTTTGGCGAGACCTGGGTCGCGCCTGCGCCCGTTTCGGCAGAGGACTTCTACCAGCTTCGCTCCCGTGCGGACGTCGCGGATCTGGTCACGACCTGCAAGACGGCCTGTGCGGAACGGGCGACCTCTCTCCACCTGGAGCAGGGGATGGTCGTCGCCATGATGACGGATGCCGGCAAGTACGGCATGTTCTTGGTGAAGGAGGTGGCCGCTACGTCGATTCGCATCGACGCCTGCCACATCCTGCTCTAGACCAAGTTCGGAAATCCCACCCACACCACCAGGAGCAACTGCTCCTGGTGGTATTTTATTTTAAGTATAGTACTGTTAGGCATACGGATAATATGAAATCAATTTTCCCCAAAAAACTGAAGAAGGGCGATACAATCAGAGTAATAGCCCCGTCTGATTCGTTGAGCTTTATTTCAAGCGATGTAAAGCACGTTGCTGATGAGAGGCTCGGCGATATGGGGTTGCGGGTATCTGTCGCCCAAAATGCTAACGAAGTCAACGAGTTCGATTCATCAAGTATCGCATCGAGAGTTGATGACCTCCACGCTGCCTTTTTAGATAAAAATGTTAAAGGAATTTTTGCTGCTTTCGGAGGTTTCAATTCCAATCAACTATTACGCCATATAGACTGGGACATCATAAAAAACAATCCTAAAGTGTTTGTTGGTTTTTCAGACATAACCGCTTTACAGAATGCGATTTATGCAAAAACAGGACTTGTTACATATTCTGGTCCGATGTATTCAACATTTGGGCAGAAATTGTATTTCGACTATACACTCGAATATTTTAAAAAATGTGTACTTAACGAAGGGGAATTTGATGTTCTGCCAAGTGAATCGTGGGGCGATGATGGCTGGTTTCGTGAACAGGAAAAACGAACACTTAGTATAAATGACGGTTGGTGGGAGATACGGGAAGGTACTGCAGAAGGAACGATTCTTGGCGCAAACATCTGTACGTTCAATCTTCTTCAGGGAACCGAATATATGCCGGATATATCAAACTCTATCTTATTTTTGGAAGATGATAGTGATTCTAAGTTGGTTAATTTCGATCGAGATTTGCAGTCTCTTATCCATCTCCCGCATTTTGATACAGTACGAGGTATTGTTATTGGACGGTTTCAAAAAGCGAGTGAAGTGACACGTGAACGTCTCGAAAAAGTAATCAAATCAAAAAGGGAATTGGATAAAATACCTGTGTTGGCAAACGTAGATTTCGGACATACGAATCCCATGATTACATTTCCAATAGGAGGAAGCGCTCAGCTAGTTGTTTCTGGAGGAAAATCAGTTTTACGTATAGTCAGTCATTAATTTCTGACAGGTGGGAATGTGTAGATAAAACAACCGCCATGTTGGGCGGTTGTTTTTGCAATGATGCACATCTCTTGTGAACTATCGCCAGAAGTTGCTGTACTACTTCATGATTGATTAGTAAAAGTGCATTATTGTTTGTGGGAAAATTCGACCAACTTCCCACAGTACTATCGTAAAAGAAATCGCATCATGAAAACTTAAAGTTTTTATAAGGTGTTATCCGCGCAACATGTATCCTCGACCTGGCACACTTACGATTCTCTTCTTTTCCATATCACGAATCTTTTTTCTTAGATTCATAATGTGTGTTTCGACTGTATTTGAAAAAGGGTTTGCATCAATGTCCCAGACATGTTCGAGAATCATTCCTCTTGTAAGGAGGCGTCCGCGATGGCGCATCAGATATTCGAGGAGGGCGTATTCTTTCCTTGTAAGATATACCTCTTTGTTTTTGTAGAGTAGGCGCTGGGTGCCCGTTTCTAATCTAATATCTTGTATTTCAAACACGGCGCACGCGATTGTGCGTGGTCGTTTTAGTACAACACGTATTCGCGCAAGAACTTCATCAAACACGCACGGTTTTACAATATAGTCGTCAGCACCAGCCTCGAAGCATTCTATTTTAGCGTCGATGTCGGAGTGTTCAGAAATGATAATTATAGGAGTATGTTTTTCCGCGTTGCGTATTTCTCGACACATATCGGGTGCAGTTTTTTCTGCGACTATATATGCGCACAAGATGAGGTCATATTCGTTGGTGCGTGCCATAAATGATCCACGTGCACCATCGGGTACACTGTCAACGGCAAAACAGCATGATTCGAGGTTCGACTCTAAAAACTTGCGAGTAGTCGTATCGTTTTCGATGATGAGGATGCGCATGTGTGGCCTAGGCACGCTGATGCGATACCTCCTCGTCAAAAAACGACGAAGATATCAGCATACCTTGTTTTGTGCCATCTCGACAATATATGTTGTGGATAAGTACTTTAGAAAAACTTTAGAAATTCTTGAACTATAAAAGTTTATGGTAGTATCAAATTAATAGAAAAAGTGCTTTTTAGACCATTTTTATGAAAAAACCTTCATTTTTACTACGTTTTCTTACGAGTATCCTCATTATTTCTTTTGTTGTTCCCGCTGGTATGGTGAGCGCTTTTGAGGTGTCTGTATCTCAGGATGGCGATTCAGAATCTTCTTCTGAGGGCGATACGTCATCCGATTCTGCTGGAGAGGGGGCCGAAAAGAAGGACTCGTCTATAGAAAAACCGACAATTAATAGTGGAGATGCAATGGGCGATGTTACGCCCATTTTTTCTGTCGATGGAACATCTAGCGCTGGGCGGGATGAGGGTGGTGAAGATGGGGGCTTAGTTATGCAGTCGTCTGAGGACGAAACGGGATATATTAAAACTCCAGAAAATATAAAAATATTTAACGTAGCTGATATTGATGGATCTTTCCAGACTGAAATTCCAATTGTTATACCGCCAGGTAGAAATGGAATGAATCCACAATTGCGTATTTCTTACGGTAGTAATTCTGGAACTCTTGGTAGTTATGTAGGATTCGGTTGGTCTATTGATGTTCCGTACATAGAGCGTATTAATCGTTCTGGTGTGGAAAAGATCTATACAGAAAACAATTTTTTCTCATCAATGTCGGGAGAGCTTTCTGTGGCATCGTTGGGCGCTACTACGAGCACATTTTTGCCGCGTGTAGATGATGGTAGTTTTGGAAAATATGAATTAACTAATAATATATGGACTGTATATGACAGAAATGGTACAAGGTATTCTTTTGGGTTAACCTCACAAAGTCGACAGGGCGATGCCACGACCACAAGTCATGTGTTTCGATGGATGGTCGACACGATTCAAGATGCAAATGGCAACTTTATAAAATATGAATATGAGAAAGATGGGGGGCAAATTTATCCGAAATATATAAAATACACGGGGTATGGAACAGATAGCGGTCTGTACAAAGTTGAATTTCTTAAAGAGAATTTGGCAACATCTACAATTTCATATAAAACTTCTTTTCCAGTCACGACATCTTTTAGAATTAACAAAATTAATATTTATGTTGGTTCTACTCTAAGTAGAGCTTACGATTTCACGTATAGTAAGGGAAATAACAAGTCGAGAGATTTATTGGGATCGGTAGTAGAAAAAGGTTTTGAATCTGAAAGCCAGGAGGTGGTGTTGCCAGCAAGAAGTTTTACTTATACAAGCTCTCAAGGTGATTGGGTTGAGGATCCTGCTGTAAGCGTTCCAGAAGAGTTTATTATAAATTACAATAAGGATTCTGGCACTAGAATTGCTGATGTGAATGGGGATGGTTTGCCAGATATTGTGCGCGGAATGTTAGGAAACCCTGAGCCACCTGAAGATGTAAGGGTTGTGTATTTAAATACTGGTAGCGGTTGGGCACTCGATACTTCGTGGAGTCTGCCAGAGTTTTTTGTTGAGGATACGCATGATAGGGGTGTATATTTGATTGATGTAAATGGCGATATGTTGCCAGACATTGTAAAAAGTTGGCGTGGAGGTGATCCATATATCGAGGTTAAAAAAGTATATCTAAACACTGGTCACGGCTGGACACTCGATACCTCGTGGGATATTCCAGAAATTTTCAAATCTCAAACGGACGGTGGGGTAAGATTTGAAGATATAAATAGTGATGGACTTGTTGATTTGATTCGTGCTTGGAGGGGCGGTGATCCATATATCGAAGTTAAAAAAGTATATCTAAACACCGGTCACGGCTGGACACTCGATACCTCGTGGGATATTCCAGAATTTTTTAATTTCAATAACACCGATCAGGGCGTTCGTTTTGCTGATATAGACGGGGATGGTCTAATGGATTTACTTATTAGTAGACGCACGAGTGAGGGTGTAATTAATAAAGTTTATCGCCATATCGGAGATGTTTCGGATAAGCTCCATTACTATTTATTGCCCCAAAAAGGTTCTGTATTGGTAACGTATAAGGGGTCAGCTCAATATACTGGAGTAGGCGGCGTGTTGAATCCGAACCTTCCAGAAAATCTAATAACCGTGTCTTCGATTGCCGTTCATGACGGCGTGGGAGGCGTTGGAACTACTACTTATGTGTATACAGAGGGTGATCTATATTATGCAGATTCACATGATAAGAAAGTCTCTGGATTCGGATTAATCATTGAGACAGATCCGATCGGGAATATTACAAAAAAATATTTTCACCAAGGAAATCAAACGTCATTCACAACTGGAGAGTTTCAGGATAATTATTCAAAGATTGGAAGGCCGTATCTTATTGAAACATATGATAATGAGGGGAATATATTATCCAGTATTCAAAATAGGTGGGATAGTCATAATTCCTCAATAAGTGCAACATCGTCATTTCTGAAACTGACAACCTTTTTGGAAAGGCAATATGGTGAAGGCGGTACTCCGGTTGATCGTGCAACCACATATGAGTATGACGATCTCGCTTTGTCGATTAGTAGAGAAGATCAGTGGGGAAAAGTTATCGGTGATGGTGTTGGGGGTTTTTCCGATGTTGGTACAGATAAAACTACTAAAAAATATTTTTACGCAACAAGTTCAGATGGTCGAATCGTCCTGCCTTCGCGTGTGTCGCTTGTTGATGTTGGTAGTGGATTATTGTCTGAAAGTAAGATTTATTACGACAGTCTCCCATTAGGCTCTGTGTCGTTTGGTAATAAGACAAAGATTGAAAATTGGAAAAGTGGATCGGGTTTTGTAAATGAGCAATCAATTTACGATGAGAAAGGCCTGATTGTTGGTGAAATCAATTCCCTTGGAGCAACCACAACATATGCTTACGATGTATATGGTTTGTATCCATCAACGACGACCAATTCCGTGGGTCACATCAAAGATTTTCAGTATGATTACTCATCTGGAAAACCTAAAAAAATTGTTGATGAAAATGGAAAGGTAACAGAGTTTGTTTATGATGGCCTTGATAGGGTCTTGTCTGAAAAGGTTTCAAGTCCATCGTTGGTATCGACACTTGAGGAAAAAAGTTCGTATACATATCTTGATAATCAATTTCCTACAGGCGTAGTAAAAACACAATATCTTGATGCTGGAATGTCTGTGCCAACATACACGTATTTCGATGGCTTTGGTCGTGTCATACAAGAACGTGTTCAGTCAGAGGGTGACCAAGACGCTTTCACGGTTACAAAGATCGGGTACGATTCTCGTGGTTTGAAGAAACAGCACTCGTTGCCATTTTTTGTTACTGATGGTTCTGATTATGATTCTACGCCAGTTGATAATAATTTACGACAAGAGTTTTCATACGATGCACTGGGACGTGTGACTTCTGCAAAAAATTATCTCGGTACCACCACAACAACATATGACGGATGGGATGTCCTTGTAAAAGATCCGCTAAACAATCAGAGGAAGTTGTACAAGGATGCTCGTGGCAACCTCATTCGGGTTGATGAATACAATGGCACGAGTACGTATTCCACATACTACGAATATAATGGTCTAAATTTACTCACAAAAATTACCGATGCACTCGGAAATATTCGTAGCTTTACCTACGACGGTTTGGGTCGCCGTCTAACCGCACAGGATCTTCATGATCCAGCAGACACCTCATTTTCTACATGGTCATATTCCTATGATAATGCTGGAAATATAACGCAGGTAGTCGATGGAAAGGGTCAGACAATTCAATATACTTACGACGCCATCAATCGGCCACTTACTGAAAACTTCACAGGCACACCGGGTGTCGATGTTGTGTACGCGTATGATACATGCGCATTTGGAAAGACGAGATTGTGCCAGGCTGTGACACAGGGAGCAACAACCACATATGCATATGACACCGCTGGGCGTGTGGTGCAAGAAGGTCGGACAATATCTGGTGCGACATATACCACAGCGTATGCATTTAATCGACAGGGAAACCCCACACTTATCACCTATCCAGATGGTTTGCAGATACAGTATGAATACAACAACGGTGGTTTTGTAGAGCGTGTGTTACAGAAGCTTCCGAGTGCGACGTCGTTCTCTGTGTTGGTGGATGACCTTGATTACTCTCCAGAAGGCAAGGTTAGTTTCCAGAAAAACGCAAACGGAATTGAGGCAACGAATACATACGACGCAAACAAGCTATATCGTCTCACTAAAAAAGTAACAAAGCAGTCGGGTGCAAGCGGTACGAAGTATCAAGATCTTGAGTATACGTATGACAAGGTTGGAAACATAACCTTACTTAAAGAGAACGCCACAACAACAATTCAGCGTACGGTTGAATATGTCTACGACAATCTCTACCGCCTTCTTTCTGCATCGACAACGGCAGCAGCGACGTTGCCGTACCGTGAGACGTATACCTATGACGCTATCGGCAACATTCTCAGCAAGTCTGATATCGGCACATATACGTATCCAAGCACGTCGGTAAAAAGTCAGTATGCAAACCCGCACGCCGTAGTGTCGACTCCGGTTACGGGAACACTGACATACGACCGCAATGGCAATATGCTGACGGGCAATGGCATTGCAACAAGTACCTGGGATTATAAAAACAGACCGACGATGCTCACTGTGGGTCCTGCGGCAACAACGTATTCTTACGACCATGCTGGCGACCGCGTTGTCTATGCGTTTGGACGGAACACGACAGTGTATCCAAATAAATATTGGAACATTGAGGTGTCGGATGATTCGGGCTTGTCTGGTTCTGGAGGCACCACGACAACCGCGCACGTGTTTTTGGGTGACCAGGTCGTGGCAACAATTGAAACACACGGTACATCGACGCCAGATATTCTGTATATTCACAACGATCATCTTGGTGGTTCAAGCGTGATCACAAACTCAGCTGGTACTTCAGCAGAGACAGTTGACTATTATCCGTATGGCGCGACTCGCCTAGATTTCGGTCTCGGCTACTCCGAACAGCGAAAGTTTACCGGGCATGAGTATGATGCTGAGACAGGGCTTAATTATATGGGAGCGAGGTACTACGCGGGAAACACTGGGCGGTTTATATCTGTGGATCCTGCATTCTTGGCGGTCGGAAACGCAAAAGATTTGAAAGATAAAACAGGACTTGAACTTCCAATGTATCTTGCGGACCCACAATCACTCAATAGCTATTCTTATGCGAGAAACAACCCAATGGTGAATGTGGACCGAGATGGAAACTTCTGGACGGCAATTGCTACAATGTTTCTATGGCCAGAAGTCGCATATTCTCCAGATGTTGGTGAAGAAGGAGGGTCCAGATCTCTTGAGGGTGCATTGTTTGTTGGATCGATGCTTACGCCAGGAGGGGCTGAGAAGAAGACTGGAGTAAAGATTGCTGGAGGAGCCGAGAAGATTGCTATTGGTGGTGTTGAGTCTGCAACGAACTTTGTGAAAAGTGGATTTGGTAGCAGCAATCTCAATTTCAGGCAAAAATACAATGTTATCAAAGATGCTTTTATCAAAGAAGGTATCGAGATCTCAAGTCATGGAATAGACAATATTATAATTCGGGAGAAGTTCGGTATTACCGCGGAGAAGGTAATGGATGCCTACAGGACCGGGGAGAAATATTTTGATTCGAAATATCAACAGGTGGTAAGATATAAAGACCAAGTTTTAGTTCCTCTCGATAACGCAACAAAGAGAATAATAACAGTTATTAAGGATGAAGTATTGACACCCGGCAGGTTTAAGAAAATAGATTAAAAAATCAATGATTAAAAAAAATAACATAGAAATAGAAAGTGAAAATACAGGCAGTTCTTGGGTCTCCTATATTCATCTACAAAATACTGATACCTATCCACCACAGGCAACACAGCAAATGGTAATTGATGGAAATACTGTACGGGGAGGACAGGATTTTAAAGGGGACATTGTTGTCGATATTGATCAGGCTGGAAAAATTATTGGTATAGAGATACGTGGTGATGTAATTCCAGAGCGACTGCTAAAGTAGAAAATGAATCGCATGTTCTAATCAAGTCCCTATTCACGGATGTTCTTGGTTTTGTGAGGACTCTAAATTCTAGTGTTCAAGTGCTGGTGACTGAAACGGAAGAGAGTGATTTTATGACAAACACGCTGAAATCCAATTATGAGTTGGGTCATACAGACGATGTTGGGAAAGTTCCTAAAAACCATGGATATAAACGGTTTGTTTTCTACGGCTATGAAGATCAACATTCCAACTATAGTGACCCGTCCCTAGAGATAATTGCAAAAGATGTTAGAATTGAAGCAATAAATTAAAGAGCTTTAGTTGGCACTAATATATCATATATGATAGAGCATTTTGGTGAACATCTCACAATTGATGGTTATGGAGGGGAAGAAAAACTCCTCGATGATAAAAACTTAGTGGCGCACGCATTGAATGAACTGGTTTTCCTCCTCGGTATGAAATCCCTAGCTAAGGTCCAGATATATAAAGCTGAACCAAATAATAAGAAGGATCCTGGTGGTTGGACAGGTATTATTGCTCTTACAGAAAGTCACATAAGTATTCACACTTTTCCAAAAAGAAGGTTTGTGAGTGCTGATGTGTATACATGTCAAAATGGTATGGATACTGAGCTGATTCTGAACTATTTTTATAAAAAGTTTGGGCTGAAAGATATTGAAAAAAATTTCTTAAAAAGAGGTACAAGGTATCCTTCTCATAATATAGAATAAAAAACTATGGATAAAAAATCAAAAATTTCTATAGGATTATTTGTCTTAATTCTATTGATTTCTATCGCGCTAACTTTTTACAGAACAATGATTGTCCGCGATTTCTATGTTGTACAAAGTGAGGTTGGTTCTACTGAAGATGATAATGTTCAAAATTAAGAAGCGGTGATATGGATGCTATTATTTTATTGGCTATTTTGGCTGTTGTTTTTGGAACGGCAGCGGACGTCTCCTATTTTCGGGAACTGAGAAAACCTAATCATCCTATACCAAATCGATGGTCCTGGTTAATTTGGACTTTTTCTTCATGTGTAGAAGTTGTTACGTTTCATTGGGTATCGGGTGATTGGGTAAAAACATTACCATTGGCAACAACTCCAATTGCTTGTCTAATAATTTTAATCTATGTTTGGAGGCTCGGAGAAGATAAATGGGAGAACCGGTCGGAAGCAATAACAGATATTTTGTCCGTCGCCGTATCTATTTTAGCCGTAATCATATGGCTTTGTTTCAGGGAGCAATACTGGGCGCACGCAATCGCTATTCTTGCAATACCAATTAGTTATGTTCCTTATTGGAGGAATCTTCCAAAAGAAACCTATTTAATATCTACTCCATGGATATTGTGGACGATTATGGATTTTCTCAACCTCACTCTAATAATTCATCGCCTCGACAATTGGATGGAGTTACCCTATGTTTTTGCTGAGATCTTATGTCACGCAAGTATGTGGTTTCTTCTTTCTTTTCGACACATTAAGCATACACGAAGATTTTAGGTTTGCTTTTCTTTGAGAACTTCGTTTGTTATAATTTCCCTGTAAGATAGAAATTACCACCTTATCCATGGACGAAACATTTAGCTCTATTGATTTAGTTACACAGTGTCTCCTTGATGAGGAAAGAACAAGGAAATTTGAACAAGCTATTAATGCGGCTGTGGGGCCGGACAGCGTTGTTCTTGACGTTGGAACGGGTTCCGGAATTCTTGCTCTCTTTGCGGCTCGCGCCGGAGCAAAAAAAGTTTTTTCTATAGAGTTTGACCCATTTGTCGCAAAACTCGCCCACGAGAATATTCAGAGAAATGGATATGGTGACGTGGTGCAAGTTATGCTTGGCGATGCACGTAATATTCGTCTTCCGGAGGGTACAACTATTGATGTTGTTACGATGGAAATGTTGACTACAGGAATGGTGGATGAGTTCCAAATCTGGGCACTAAACAGGCTTTTTGAAAAGGGGTATGTAGACGAGAAAACAGTATTTATTCCTTGCAAAGAAGACACATCCGTTTTGCTTACGGAGACAAATTTTTATGATTTTGGATTTAATATGCGGATGGTTAAACATTTTTGGAAATTTTTACCAAAACCAAAAATGAAACGTCTTTCCGACCCAACACTTCTCGATTCCGTTCTGCTGAATAAAAGTAATTTAATGGAACACCATTCGGAACATATTATTAAAATTAAAAAAACAGGTACCTTAAACAGTATTTATCTTCAAAGTTCGACTTGGTTAAATAAAAAAACCTCTATCGGTGACACACTTGCACTAAATGGTCCAGTTTGTGTTCCGCTCGATTCAGATATAGAGGTAACTAAAAAAGACAGGGTTCAACTTATTGTTGATTATCAATTTGGTAACGGGTTCAGAAACTTTAAGGTTTTTGCAAAAAAGCTATAATACGTACTTTATGGAAATTTTTTGCCCTTGGGAGCCAGCGAAACATTTTATTTTCTCAAGTAATGTTCCAACCTTACTTTACTACTCTCATTTTGTCGCAATTCTTGCCGCTTTAGTATTTGCAGCCTTGCTTTTTCATAAACGTCAGGATCTCTCAATTAGATTTTTTTTAAATGTTGTTTTTCTTTTTATAAGCTGGGCCGTAATCGATGTGCTTTTATGGGCAAGCAATAGACCAGATTTGGTTTTGTTTTATTGGAGTCTCCAGATATTATGCGAAGTACTAATTTACGGTGTTTCTTTCTACTTTGCTTATGTGTTTATAAAAAGAAAAGATTTACCTTTCAGTAAAAAACTATTTTTGATGGCTGTGCTTTTACCTGTAGCGATAATATTGCCAACTAAAGGATTTCTTCCTGGTATTGATGTTTCTTATTGTGATGCCGTTGAGAGCAATCTCGTTATTTTTTATACGTATGGACTAGAAATTCTTCTTAGCTTCTCGGTTTTATTTGTTGGTTTTGGTCAGATGGCAATTGAAATAAGGCGCAGAAAAGAGATAGGTCTATTTTTGGCGGGTATAATTGTTTTTCTTTTTGCTTTTTCCTCAGGTAATATTATTGGAAGTTTGACTGAAAATTGGGTTATTGCTCAGGTCGGACTTTTAGGGATGCCTCTATTTATTGCATTTCTTGTGTATTTAGTCGTTAAATTTAAGGCATTTAACATAAAGTTGATTAGTACACAAGCCATTGTAGTGACACTGTGGTTGCTCACGTTTTCGATTCTATTTGTTAGAAATATACAAAATGTAAGATATGTTGTTTTTGTAACACTCGCTCTGTTTTCGATATTAGGATATCAACTTATAAGAAGTGTAAAAAGAGAAATAAAATCACGTGAAGAAATCGAGATTTTGGCCGAAAACTTAAAGAAAACAAATACCAGCTTAGAGCACGCCAACACCCGCCTCAAAGAACTTGATGTCCAAAAGACAGAATTTGTTTCGTTTGCGACACATCAACTCCGAAGCCCGCTTACTGCAATGAAGGGGTATTCGTCACTCATTCTTGAAGGGGATTACGGAGATGTTGCACCGGATGTGCGTGATGCTGTACAGAAAATTTACGAATCAACAAACACGCTCACAAACGTCGTCAACGACTACCTTAATATTTCTCGTATCGAGCTTGGAACTATGAAATACGATATGCGTCCACTCGATCTTAAAGATATGGTGAGAGAGGTTGCGGGTGAGCTGAAGCCAAACATAGACAAAGCCGGCCTCGACCTCACTATCCAGCTTGATGAGCGACAGAAGTTTGTGGTCAATGCTGACCTCGATAAGTTTAAGCAGGTCGTCGCAAATCTTATTGATAACTCAGTAAAGTACACACCACAGGGTTCGATTACCGTGTCACTCACAAAAGACCCAGCAAAAGGAGTGGTGTTGTTTGCGGTCAAAGACACAGGTATCGGTATGTCTGCTGAGATTATTCCGAAACTCTTTGCAAAGTTTAAGCGCGCAGAAAACGCAAACAAGGTCAATATTCGTGGAACAGGTCTGGGGCTCTATGTTGCTAAAGAGATTGTGAAGGCGCACAACGGCCGTGTCTGGGCAGAGTCTGAAGGTGAGGGCAGGGGCTCACAGTTCTATGTTGAGTTGCCAATTGCAGGGTAAGGAAACTGTGGACAGCTGTGTGCGTGTTATACTTTCTTTATGAAAAATATAACCCCACAGAATAGAATTATTATCGGCACTGTTATTGGGTTTGTGCTCGGCGTGAGCACTGGTTTTGCGGTGTGGGGTGGTCGTGGCGACATGGATTCTCGTTTATCAGACACAGCCTCTGAAAATGCGTCACAGCAGACGGCGGCTGTTGTGGGTGCTGTGCGTACGGACGATACGGTTGTTGTGGAGGATCAGGTCGCTGGAAAAGTTGTGATGATTGCTCATGCGAAACTCACCGAGCCAGGTTGGGTTGCTGTGTTTGAAGATAAAGATGGCGATTTGGGAAATGTACTCGGTGCACGAGATTTACCTGCTGGTGAATATGACAATTTCCCTGTACCACTACTTCGGGGCACCACAGATGGTGCAACATACTATGTGGGTATTTATAGAGAAAATGGTGATGGGCAGTTTGGATACCATACAGATACGCTTATGCGGTCACCAGATGGGGAAATGGTCGGCGCGTCGTTTGTGGCGCGATAACAATACTTGTGAACTATCGCTCTAAATAGTGAGCGATATGAAGAAAAGAATACATACGAGAGGGTTTACGTTGATAGAAATTTTGCTTGTGCTTGGAATCATTGCGATTCTTGCGGGCATAGTACTTGTAGCAATTAATCCGTCGAGGCAATTTAAGCAAGCGAGAGATTCTCAACGGGTGAGTAATGTGAATGCGATTCTCAATGCGGTTGGACAAAACATTGCCGACAATCGCGGTGTCTTTACGTGTGACGGTAGTGCGTTTGATATCCCGCTTGAGCCAGGTGCTGAGATGAGTTCTCTTGGTGGCGCTGGGACAATCGATATCCGCCCATGTCTGGTTCCGCTGTATCTTGCACAGTTGCCACACGATTCACTTGTGTCCCAACCAGCTAATACAGATGAGTATGCGACAGGGTATACCATTTCACGTAATCAGGAGACGGATAGGATTACTGTTTCTGCAAATAGTGAGATTGACCCGTCTACTCCAATATCTGTAACTAGGTAAAAAAGAAGGGCGCGCCGCTGTGCGGCGCGCCCTAAGTCCTATCAACCATTCGTGACCTTCATCTCACGTGCGGGAGGTTTTCGTCTTCTCCCACAAGAGCGTGATGATCTCGTCGATTGTCCGATGTTCCTCCAGAAGATGGTTCATTTCCTTGTCGCTGAGGCAGATCTTGTTCTTGCACTCAAGCGACAACTCGTGGACAAACGTCTCGATGTGCACCTTGCCAAGGGAGAGCGCCCCGACAGTGCTTGTGGTGATCTTGAGTGTCTTGTCGTTGACCTTGTTCCTGAAGAGGAACTGAATGAAGAGCGCCTGAACGACGTATCGTTCGACCGTATGCGCTGTTTCGTTGCGTGGGAATTTCATTACCAACCTCCTTCCGTGTTGATGGTGTGCGCCTGTATTGATGGTACGTGCTGTATGTGGTGTTGTCAAAGTAGAACACCCCCGCGAACAAACTTGTCCGCGAGGGTGTTGGTTTAGGCCGCAGTGCTCACATCGCTTGGGTTGCGATAGAGGATCTGAAGGGCCGTGAGCTTGCGCTCGAGAAAGGGCTTGAGACAGAACGACAGGACGTCGCTTGCCAGGATTGGCTTGTTCGAGTGGAACGTGTTGATGACAGCGAGTCGTTCCTCGTTTGTCATCTGTGGCACGTTGAGTCGCTTGGACAGATTGAACTCGAGTTCTGCCAGGTCGCCCTGGTTTGCGCCGAGGCGCTTCAGGCACGAGTTCCACTCAAAGCGCTCTTCCAGTGCGAGGCAGGCGAAGATCTCCGTGTAGACGATGTCCATGCACTCGAGCGTGAACTCGCGCACGCAGACACGGCACGCGCGCATAGCAACACCTCGCGCGGTGCGACCTTCCCATCCGCACACAGCCTTCTCGAGTTCTTCGGGAGGTATGTGTGCGTTGACCTTGTCGAGCGCGCTTGCGATGCATGAGCGCACCATGCCTTCCGTGATCTCCGGAATCGTGCCGAGTTTCCGGCCTTCCCGGCCGATCATTGGGATGTCGGCGTGTTCCTTGTCCGGAAACGCCTGGCTTGCGAGCGAGATGGTGAACCTGGTCGAGACATCGCTCGTGAATGCTTTCATGCGCTTGCGAAGCTCGGTCTGGCTGTTCTTCATGGTCGGTTCCTTCTGTTGTCTTAGGTATTGGCGGTTGGTGCATGACGACGCTGAAAACGCATGCGTCGCTCCAGATAGGCGTCATCGACGCTCTTCCAGATGAACTTGATCACGTCCTCCACGGTTGGCTCTCCCGAAAGGAACTCAGCGCACACGGTGTATGTGTACTGAGTTTTCGGGAGGCGGTGGGTGTAGTGCAGTGACTGGAGAAAGCCCAGCAGTGTCGAAGGCACGACACCAAACGTCTTGGCTTTCTTGAAGATCAGATCGTTCTCGATGGTGTGGCGCGGGGTCGATTTCTTGTGAAAGAATCGGAAAAACTCTGCCGCGATCGCACCGTGTCCGGGACCCTCCCTCATGGCATATTCCTTGGTAAGGTGTGCGAGTGGTGTGTCGTAAACGTCAGTGTACTCTGGTCGATAGAATACTGCTGAAAAATGTGGTTGTCAATGGCTGGGCTATTCGTGGCGGGTTGCATCATGGCCTAGTTTTGCTATTATGTTTTTTACGCGCAGGTGGCGCGTACGACATTCCGCGGTAGCTCAGCTGGTAGAGCAAGCGACTGTTAATCGCTAGGTCCTAGGTTCGATCCCTAGCCGCGGAGCACTATAGGATGAGAGAGCACGAAAGCGCTCTCTTTTTCTTTTGTTGCCCCACATAATTAACATGTGCTAAAATGTAATCACAACTGAATATATCAAGAGAATGCGAGAGATCCAGCTCAATGACCATTCAGCAACCTGTGTACACAAGGTGCTCCATCTGGCCCAGTTTGGGAAAGATAAAACGTC
This sequence comes from uncultured Candidatus Saccharibacteria bacterium, assembly GCA_964390845.1. Taxonomy (GTDB): domain Bacteria; phylum Patescibacteriota; class Minisyncoccia; order Phycocordibacterales; family CALRHW01; genus SICJ01. The sequence continues at coordinate 137,732 of CAYMIL010000001.1, read as the reverse complement.
GCTATCTTTCCTCATTACAAGAGGAATTTTTTATTTATATGAGTACATACACAGCAGAATTTGTTAGTCCAAAACATCCTGACAAGCAATGTGATGTTATAGCAGACAGCATTCTCGATGCATATTTGAAAAAAGATCCGGAATCTAGAGTTGCTGTAGAAATAATGGGCGGTCACAAACTTATCACAATAAATGGAGAGGTGACATCAAAAGCGAATCCACAATTAGAGAAAATTGTAAAAGACATTGTGGGGAAGGGGTATAAGATAATAATCAATATTTCAAAACAAAGTCCTGAAATAGCTCGCGGAGTTGATACTGGCGGAGCTGGAGATCAGGGAATCATGATCGGCTATGCGTGTAACGAAACTAAAAATTTATTACCACTAGAATATGAGCTTGCGAGAAATCTATGCATGGAAATTTACAAAAAATATCCATATGATGGAAAGACGCAGGTTACTATAGAAAATAAAAAAGTTAAAACCGTCGTCGCAAGTTTTCAAAACACAAAATCTCCCGAACTTTTGAAGTTAGTAAAAAAAATAATTAAAGCAGAGGAGTATTTGATAAATCCTGCAGGTGAATGGAAGCAGGGCGGTTTTGATGCAGACACCGGTTTGTCTGGTAGAAAAATTGTTATAGATAATTATGGGCCAAGGGTGCCAATAGGCGGAGGTTCTTTTTCTGGAAAAGATTATACAAAGGTAGATCGTTCCGGAGCATATGTTGCTAGAAAAATCGCCGTTGATTATTTGAAAAAATATAATGCCAAAGAGGTGCTGGTAAAGCTCGCATATGCTATAGGTAAACAAAATCCTGTGATGAATATTGCACTTGTGGATGGAAAAGAGGTGTCTATAGATGATTACGATCTATCTCCGCTTGGTATTAGAACATTGCTTCGATTAGATAAAATTAAATTTGCTAAAACATCTGTGGGTGGACATTTCGGTAGGGGGTTTGAGTGGGATATTTGCGAGGGGTGATTGATTGACAAAAAGATTAGACGAATTCATTGCTTTCGATGCATGCATTATTGAAATGCCTTTTGTAGATATTTCTCAACGCGAGTATGACTTGCGAAATATTGAAGAGGTGAAGCGGGCTGACGAAGTGTATGCGTTTCAGGTAAACAATTGATGAATAGTGATATACTATCTCTATGCAAAAGATTTCAACTCGTGTGTTTATATATGCCTCGATTGCGTTTGGTATTATTGGCCTATGCCTCGCGCTATTTGGCGTCGACAATGACAATGCACCCCTCAATCAAATTCTCTTGCGAATGCTTATGACGTGTGTGTTCATCATACTCCCATCTTTTGCGCTCAGTGTCGCAAGTAAGTATTTGAAATAGGGCGGTCTCTGTTCTAAATTTTCCGGCTATCGTAAGCCCAGTGGAGAAGCGCTTGTCGCTGTTTTCGATGACACGACATGTCGCCAGGTCTGCAGTTGTGGTGAATCTGTGCACTGTGTCTTCGCATTGCACGCCATCGTTTTATCTGTCGAGCATCTTCTTCGGGAAGACGGCGACCCATGTAATATCTGCAATACCACTGAAACCATCCTCGTGGGTCATCATTGTAAATCCACCCTTTTTTTCGCCATACAGACAACGGCTGACTCGCCTGTACGCCGAAAAAGTTGAGGTCTGCGACATGTGTGCGCACATCTCTTGGCGCAAACCGTGCATGCGTAAACCATTCTTTTGGAAACTCGTCAGTGCAGTCGCGCATGTATACGCCACCAAATACGCCGAGTGAAAGCATCTCTGCTGGAGTAAGGTCTGGTTTGAAATCGGGGTCAAAATCTTTACCGATGGGTGCCGACAACGTGTATGTGTATCCACGTTGCATCGTGTCATGCACGATAACTGTTTTGTGTCCCATGCCTATTATTGTATATCAGGTATAATAAAAACATGAAAACAGAAACAACAACTATTGCACACATAATGGATATGTCTCAAAAGACTGCCATTGTAACGGGAGGAGCGGTGGGTATTGGGCTTGGTATCGCGCGACGCCTTGCTGAAGCGGGCGCACATGTGGTTATTGCTGATCGAAATGAGCAAAACGCAGAGAGTGCCGCTCGAGAGCTTACAGAGAGTGGGTGGCGTGCGTCTGCTATTGCGGGCGATGTATCTCGTGAGGACGATGTGCGCCGTATCGTCGAGCATGCAGTGTCTGTTGGTGGTGGCGTTGATATTTTGGTAAACAATGCCGGTATTTATCCGGTGATGCCGATAGTGTCGATGCCAGTTGAGACGTTTGATACTATTCTTGCCGTCAATCTAAAAAGTACGTTTTTGTGCACAAAGTATGTTGCTGAAGTTATGATACGGCAGGGTCGTGGGGGAAAGATAATTAACATCACTTCCATTGATGCGCTTCATCCGTCGGCTGTGGGGCTCGCGGCTTATGATGCGTCTAAACACGGCATGTGGGGTTTTACAAAAAATTCTGCCCTTGAGCTCGCGCCGCACAACATACAGGTCAACGCTATTGCTCCAGGGGGTATACGCACACCAGGTACCGGTGTTGGTGCCCCAAGCACACCAGCTCTTGATGCTATCCAGAAAAAGTTTATTGAGAAGATTCCAATGAAGCGTATGGGTGAGCCAGACGAAATCGGCAAAGTCGCGCTTTTCCTCGCCTCTGATTGTTCAAGTTATATGACGGGTTCGCAGGTGGTGGTCGATGGAGGTGTGCTTCTGTCCTAAGGGCACCCGAGCTCCTTTTGTGCTACAATGGTCGCCATGAAGCTCAACAAGGTACATCTCTCTATTGGGGCGAGTATTCTCTTGGTAAGTATCGTGCTCAATATCGTGCTCTTTGTGAAAACGCGCGCACAACAGACTGAGTATGTTGCGCTATCTACAAAAACTCGAGATAAAATCGAAGAGCTTGAAGACGCAATTGACGCAAAAACTTCTGAAAACGAAAACCTTTCAGACCTGCTTGCCACTGCGCAGTCACAAAATCAACAGTTTGCATCTGACCTCAAAGATATCAATAAGCAAGTGAATACACTTGAGAAGTTGAGCAAAACAGATAAAGAGCTGTTGCAAAAGTATTCTAAGGTCTTTTTCCTCAATGAGCATTATGTGCCAGCGCGACTCTCAGATATTGATGAAGAGTTTTTGTTTGATCCAAACAAACCACAACAGATTCATGCTCAGGTGCGAAAATATGTGCGTGAAATGATTCGTGATGCTGAAGATGATGGTATCGAATTGCGTATTGTGTCGGCGTACCGCTCGTTTGACCAGCAGTCGTCTTTGAAGGCGTCGTATAAGGTGGTGTACGGATCTGGAGCAAATCAGTTTTCTGCAGATCAAGGATACTCTGAACATCAGCTTGGTACAGCGATAGATTTTGAAGTGGCTGGTGGAAGCGGTGATTTCACTAATTTTGAAAAGACATCTGCGTACACATGGCTTACAGAGCATGCACAAAATTATGGATTTGTACTTTCGTATCCAAAAGGTAATGCATATTACCAGTTTGAGCCGTGGCATTGGCGTTTTGTAGGTAAAGAACTTGCACTCGATTTGCATGATCGCGGCGAGAATTTCTACGATATGGATCAACGCGAAATTGATACGTATCTTGTGCATATCTTCGACTAACAGCTCGCAATGTATATTCATGTAAAGGTGCGTGCTGGCGCAAAAAAGGAATTGCTCGAGACACTTTCTGCTGGTCGCTTTGCGGTGTCGGTACGAGAGAAGGCTGAGCGTAATATGGCAAATGAGCGTGTACGTGAGATTGTGGCACGCCAATACGGTGTACCTGTAGGCAAAATTCGCCTTATTTCTGGCCATCATTCGCCCTCAAAAATATTCTCTGTTGATATTGATAAGTGATTGGTATAATAGGGGTATGAAAACAAATATAAAAGCAACAAATATCACCATTTCGCCAGAGACATCGGCATACCTCGATGAAAAACTTTTGGCGATTGAGAGAATCGCGCAGGATGATTCGATGTTGTGTGAGATTGAGCTTGGTCGTCCGTCACGTCATCATGCGACAGGTGACGATGTATTTCGTGCAGAAATAAATTGCCATTCTCGAGGTATGCATTTGCGCGCTGTCGCTGAGAAAGAGACATTGCATTCAGCAATCGATCATGTGAAAGATGAAATGTTGCGGGAGATGAAGTCGAAAAAGTCTAAGCGACTCACACTCCTTCGACGTGGTGGAGCAAAAATAAAAAATATGCTCAAGGGTGTCTACAACTACAGACCGTTTAGGAAATCACGATAATCCATTTCTCGTTTTCCTTCGGGAACAACTCGTTCGATAAAAAGCGTGTCGCCTGAAAGCGATGCGCTTTTTATGCGCACGCGAATGGGTGTACCACGTCTGTCGGCAAAGAAATACGCGCCTGGCCATCGAGAGAGAGCGCGAATTTTTCTCAGGTTTTCTTCTGCGGGTGCGTCGAGGGAAATTAGGCCATCTTCCTTTGAAATTTTCTTAGAGTATGTTGCCGCCATGTGGTCTTGTTCATGTTCCGCAATAGCCCCATTGATCCATTGTGGAAGAATGTCTGCAAGGAGGTTTGCACCAGCGCATGCGAGGGCGTGCTCAAGCTCATCGTAGTATGGAGGCCATGGTGTGTAGGGTGTCTTTTGCTGTGCGACAATCGGGCCGTGATCCACTTCTTCGTCTAGGCGCATGATTGTTACCCCAGTTTCTTTTTCTTGCAGTATTGCTGTTTGAATAGGAGAAGGTCCGCGTAGTGCCGGCAAGAGCGATGGGTGAATGTTGAGCGTTTTGTGTTGAGGGATATCTAAAATATCTTTCGGAATAATGAGACCGTATGATGCGACGATAAACACGCCATCGGCGTATGAGCGAAGTGTTTCGAGTGTCTCGGGGGCGATGCGCTGAGCACGGAGGGTTGAGGGCTGAATGACGGCAACACCATGAGCATCTGCCCACATCTTTGCGGGTGGGGGTGTGAGGATGAGTTTACGACCTTGGGGCTTATCTGGTGCGGTGACGATAAGTGAAGGTGTAATCCCGCGAGAGGCGAGTGTTTCTAAGACGGATACTGAAAATGCTGACGTGCCAAAGAATACTATCGGAGTGGATGCGTGAGTGTTCAACATGGTGCTAGTGTGCGCTGTCTTCAGGTGGTATTTCTTGAAGATCTGTCGCTTTGTCTATAAAAAGTGTGCCGTCGAGATGGTCGGTTTCATGCTGGAAAACTTGTGCCAACAGGCCAGAGCCGTGCCGTGTAAATTTCTTTCCGTGTTCGTCATATGCGACAACGGTTGCTTTTTCGGCGCGCATGACTTTGCCATACAAATAACGCACGCTCAAACACCCTTCATCGACAGCTTTCATTTTTTTGGACATGCGCGTAATTGTGGGGTTGATAAATGTGAGGTCTTCGTATTGCGCCGTATCCTCATTGTCTTCTTCAAGTGCAAAGACTTTTTTAGATACAACAAATATGCGTAGGGAGTGACCTATCTGTGGGGCTGCTATGGCAACACCGTCGTGTTGTGTCGCAAGAATGCGCTTCATGTCCGCTATGACATTTTTAATACGAGGAGTTGAGATGTCGGCTAGGGGCACCTCAGCTGCTTGCGCGCGCAATATAGGGTCGTGTCTCTGTACAATCTCCATGATTCGTCAATTATATACTAGAAATACTACAACATGCTGTCGGGGTCAACTTTTACCATATATTGAGGTGGTAGGGAACGGAGGGATGCAACAACCTCTTTGTTGGGCCATTCTCCATGTGGAATCTTAATCAATGCGTGCATGACGTACTTACCTTTTACAGTCGAGGTGAATGCGGGGTAAATATCTGTATGGTATGGCTCAAAGAGCGGTGGAAGTTCTTCAATTGCAGAACGGACCGCACGTTCTTCTCCTTGGAGTGTAATCTTTATGAAGATAAAAAACGGTGGGTAGCCAAAGGTTTTGCGCTCTTCTATTTCGTCTCGATAAAAGTCGACGAGGTTGCCCTTGATAGCGTGTGTAAAAATTGCGTGTTCTGGGTCGCGGGTTTGTATCACAAAATTTTCTTTTGTGAGGGCACGTATTTTGAGGAGAATCGATAATATTTTTTCTCCAATACGGAAATCGGGAAGAGAGAAGAGGGGGTCGATAGATGCTATTGCTGAGTTTTCGATACGCTCTCCGAGGTATGATAGTGCCATTTCTGTGCCGATAAGCACACTGCCAGGTGTTGCGTAAAATTTTTTGACGACATCGACCGCTTTTGCGTGTGTGGTGACCGAGTGGGCATCGAGGCGAAATGTTGTTACGTCTGGAAATTTTTGCTTCAGTTCTTTCTCGATAAGCTCTACGCCAACCCCGAGTGTGACAAGCTTCCAACTTTTGCAGACAGAACACGTTTCTTTCGCGCCGCGTCGCTTACCACAGGTATGGCATTCGAAATAATTTTCTCCGATACCGCTATGCAGTACAACAGGCGCTGAGCATACGGTGCATCGGGCAACAGTGCCACAGTCTCCACAGACAGTAAGGGGCGCGAATCCTTTTCGTACGCCAAAGATAAACATGTGTTCGCTTCGTTCCTTATTCCATTCAATAAGTTTGCCGAGCTCAGGAGACAGCGTGCTAAAAGCAACTTCTTTTTTCTGGTCTTCGGAGGTAGGCTCTTTTCGTGTGTCGACAATAATAGCTGAAGCTGATGTCGCGGATCTGAATTTGAGAGGAGAGTATTCGACAAGCTCGTCGTTTTTGAGCCGCCACATTGTTTCTGTGCGTAGTAGGGTGTCGCCCATGAGAAGCCGGGCTCTGATTTTTTTTGCATATATCGACGCACAGGTGCGTGCGTCGAGAAATGGCCGAGTTTGTGTTTTGTATGCTCGGGACCCTTCTTTTTCTATAATGATGGTGCCAATATTTTTCTTTGGTATACACAAAAACTGCGCAGTAGCGATGATGAGTACAGGGTGAGATTGTTGTAAGGCGCCGTTCCATGCCACCGCAACATCTTTTTTCTTGAGACTACTGTGAAGTAAAAACGTATACTGCTCGATACCTTTTTCAAGTGCGCCTCGTGCGCGCTTCGCGTCTTCTATTGTAGGAACACAGAGAAAGACTGAAAATCCGCGAGCGAATTCTTCGCGGATAAGGCTTTTGTAGTCTGAGAAGCGTTCCTCGTCATCTGCTTGGAGAACAAGTTGTTCTGACGTGTGTGGACGCACAACAGTATCTGGAAGTTCGGAAATTAATTCTGCTGCGGGGTCGAGGATTGCTTTCGGGATCATTGCGCCGAGCACGCTACCAGTCGTCGTAGCAAAATAGTCAGCTATTGCTTCAGCACTCGCCATAAACTCTGGAGAGAGAAATTGGTGCGCTTCAACGTGCTCCATTTTTCGCAATGAAAATGTAGATGATTTTATTTCAGACTTTGCTGTGCTCACATCTTCGGATTGGACAACTATCGCGCGGATGCTTTTTTTCCGCAATGGTACGACAACCATCGTACCGGCGGGAACGTCGGTAGATGTGAAGTATGAGAGGCGCTCCATGAGAATGCCTCTAGAAATGGGTATGACGTGGATGACTTTCATTACCCTCAATACTAACGATTATTACAGCTCTCGCAATATCTTGATATCCGCACCGATACTTTCAAGGCGAGCAATGATGTCTTCGTAGCCACGGTTGATACTGTAGATGTTGCGAAGAACAGAGCGTCCGTGTGCTCCAAGCATACCAATAAGAATGATAGCTGCAGGGCGGAGGGCTGGTGGACAGATGATTTCTGCAGGCTTGAGCTTTGTGGGGCCGGTGATGTACATACGGTGCGGGTCGGCAAGGAGTGTGTCGGCACCGAGCTTGTCGAGCTCTTTGTAGTGAATCGCGCGCTTTTCGTATACCCAGTCGTGAAGGAAGGTTGTTCCTTTTGCTTGTGTTGCGATGACCGCGAAGAATGGCAAGTTGTCTATATTGAGACCTGGATAGGGCCGGCATTCGATTTTTTCTTCGAGTGCTTTTAGTTTTGATGGTAGGGTTTTGATGTCGACAAGATTGGTGTGTCCGTTGTCCGCTTTATATCGCTTGAGAATTTTGTACTTGAAGCCCATTTTTTCAAGCTTGAGCAATTCAATTTCGAGGAAATCGATAGGGCAACGCTCAATAGTAATAGAAGAGTTTGTAACGATTGCGACAGCGATAAAGAACATTGATTCGATCGGATCTTCGCTGAGGTAGTAGGTAACAGGGACATCGATATTTTTTTTACCATGTACTACAAGCGTAGTGGTGCCAATACCTTCTACGGTTACACCAAGTTTTTCAAGGAAAAAGCAGAGTTCTTGCCCCATATAGTTTGCTGAAGCAAATTTTATCGTTGTTGTGCCTTCTGTGCGTGCAGCAGCCATGAGTACGTTTTCGGTGACGGTGTCGCCACTTTCATAGAGCACAATATCGTGTGCTTTGAGCTTTGATGCTTTTACCTCGTATGCATCTGATGTGGTTTTTATCTTTACGCCAAGTTTTTCGAGTGCAAAAAAATGTGGACGGACAGTACGAGAGCCGAGTTTGCAACCGCCAGGCTGGGGGAGAGAAAAGGACTGTAGAAGGTGAATAAGGGGACCAATGAGCATGATGATGCTTCGGGTCTTTTCTGCCGCCGCAACATTGATAGAAGAGAGTGAAAGTTTTGCTGGTGGTTTGATTTCTACGTCATTACCTTTCCACGCGACATGAACGCCGATACTCTGAAAGACTTCTATCATGCGGTGCACTTCTTCAATTTTCGGAACATTCTTAAGGAGTGTCGTGTTTTTGTTGAGAAGAGAGGCGCACAAAAGACCCATCGCTCCATTTTTTGATGTTTTGGTAACGATGGTTCCAGAGAGTGGTTTGCCACCATGAATCTCAACATTGATCGCGCCCGTAGAAACACGCACAAGATCGTGGTTGAGTACCTTGCTAATTTTTGCAATCATTTCTGTCGTAAGGTTCTGCTCACCTTTTTCGATGCGCGCAATAGCGCTCTGAGTGGTGTTGAGCTGTTTTGCAAACTCCTCTTGGGTGATACCACGTTTTTCTCGCAGTGTCTGTATCATTTTTCCAATAGATGCGGAACCCGTTTGTGGCTTTGGTGCGCGTTGTGCCATGGCGTATACGACTACTATGTAATGGATAGTAATATAGCATATATGCTATATATATTCAAACTGTGGATAGTGTTGTGTCTCGGCACAAAAGGCCGTATGATAGGTGCACCTATGGGGTTTTTCTCTAAAAAACTTGGTATTGATTTGGGAACGACAAGCACACTTGTATATGTGCCTGGGCAAGGCATTGTTCTCAACGAACCTTCTGTGGTCGCGGTGTCCGAAGAAGATAACCGAATCATGGCAATCGGTCTTGAGGCAAAAAGCATGATTGGTCGTACACCAGACAGTATCATCGCATATCGACCAATGCGCGATGGTGTTATTGCGGATTATCGTGTCACCGAAGCAATGCTTCGCTATTACATCAACAAAGCGCTTGGAAAATGGAATATCTCAAAGCCTGAAGTACTTGTCTCTGTGCCGGCGGGTGTTACTTCGACAGAGCGCCGTGCTGTTGTGGAGGCGGCTGTTCGTGCTGGCGCAAAAAATGCGTATGTTGTGAAGGAGCCTATTCTTGCGGCGATTGGCGCCGGTATTCCGATCCATGAGGCAATGGGACACATGATTGTTGATATCGGTGGCGGCACCACGGATGTTGCCGTCATCTCACTTGGCGGTATTGTTGCGGCGACATCTGTGAAGTGCGCGGGCAACAAGATAGACTATGCAATTACTGATTACATAAAGAAGCAATACAATCTCGGTATTGGCGACAAAACAGCAGAAGATATAAAAATAAAAGTTGGTTCAGCGATTCCTCTTGATGAAGAGCTCGCTATCACTATTAAGGGTCGCGATTTTGTAACCGGCTTACCGCGCTCAGTTGAAATAAAGACAAACGAGGTCGTAAAGGCTATTAGTAAAGAACTTCGTGAAATGGTAAAGGCGATTAAAGATGTATTTCAGGACACGCCACCAGAGCTTGCCTCAGATATTATTGACAATGGCATTATCATGACAGGTGGCTCATCACAGCTACGAAACCTTCCCGATTTGATCTATCGCCGCACGGGTGTAAAGGCAACATTGGCCGAAGACGCACTCTACTGTGTAGTGAAGGGTACTGGTATCGCACTCGACCATCTTGATGTTTATAAAAAGAGTATTATCGCAAAACGATAATGAATGAGTTGATCACGGCATACGCACACACGGGCACGCTTCATCATGCATACGTGGTGGAAGGTGATATTGAGAGTGCTCACGATGCACTGCGAGCTTTTTTTGAAGCGCAGGTGGGTTTCTCCACGCAAGGCAACCCAGATTTTGTGCGTATAGCGTACGATTCATTTGGTATCGATGACGGTAGATTTCTTAAAGAACTCCAGCTTAAACGAGCGTTTGGTGAGGCGGGTATGAAGGTGTTTGTGATTTCGTGTAATGCGATAACAGTGGAGGCGCAAAATGCCCTGCTTAAGGTGTTTGAGGAGCCGACCGAGGGGACACATTTCTTTTTGTTGGTACCTTCTGCAGATATGTTGTTGCCGACGGTTCATTCTCGCGTCTGTATGTTGGCACATCATGGAAACAAGACGCAGACGGGCTTTGATGTACAAAAATTTCTTTCTGTATCACCCGCACGACGTCTGTCTTTGTGTGAGGATATTGTCGAATCAAAAGACCGACAGGGTGCGCGTGGGGTAGTGGATGCGCTTCTACGGCATCTGTATACGCTGTGGGATCGTAGTGACGCATCATACGCGCGGATACTTGCAGATGTTGAACAGTGTCGCAGGTATCTGTCTGACAAGTCTTCGTCGGTTAAAATGATACTCGAACATCTCTCACTTACACTACCCAACATAAGCGCCCGCTCACGCACTCGCGAATAGAAAATTTTTCTGCTACAATCAACGCCATATGGCATACGATTTTTCACCATTTAAACGAAATACAAAGCAAGTTGAAGAGTGGCTTCAGAAAGAGTTTGGTTCTATTCGAACAGGTCGGGCAACCCCTGCGATACTCGACGGTGTGTTTGTCGAATCATACGGTACTAGAATGCCGGTAAGTCAGGTGGGGAGTGTTGCGCTTGAGGGTCCACGAAGTTTGCGTATCGCCCCATGGGATTCTTCACAAATTAAGGCAATAGAAAAGGCGATTATCACATCAAACCTCGGACTGTCTGTGTCTGTAGACGACAAGGGTCTTCGAGTTACATTTCCAGAGCTCACCACAGAGAGTAGGGTGTCGTTTGTAAAAATGGCAAAGCAGAAGCTCGAAGAGGCACGCGTTGCGCTCCGTACAGAACGCGAAAAGGTGTGGGAGGACATACAGGCTCGTGAGAAGCAGGGTGGTATGGGTGAAGATGAAAAGTTTCGCCTAAAAAACGAAATGCAAAAACTTGTTGATGAAACAAACAAGAAACTCGAAGCGCTTACAGAATCAAAAGAGAAAGAAATAATGAGCTAAAGCTCCGTCGCTATGTCTGTACTTATTTTTGTCATCATACTCGCGATACTTATTTTGGTACATGAGTTCGGTCATTTTATTGTTGCAATAAAATCAGGGATAAAGGTGAGCGAGTTTGGTATCGGATTTCCTCCGCGTATTGCGCGTCTTTTTAGATGGCGTGAGACAGACTTTACCCTCAACGCGATTCCTGCGGGAGGGTTTGTTAAAATTTTTGGTGAAAACCCAGACGAGGAATCTCTCGACGGGCCTGAGAGTGGTCGCAGTTTTGCTCGAAAACCACGCTGGATTCAGGCGCTTGTGCTTATCGCGGGTGTAAGTTTTAATGTCATCTTTGCATGGCTCATTATTGCCCTTGGTTTTATGATTGGCCTTCCAACGCCTGCGGGCTATGCGGGAGCGGGGGGGGTGCAGAATGCTCGAGTTGTTATCGTCAGTGTTGCTCAAGATTCTCCCGCATCTCACGCCGGTTTGAGTGCTGGAGATGCTATTGTTTCTGTTCGTTCTGAAAAAGGTGAAGCCGTGCCTTCTGTTACGCCGGACACCGTGTCCGAGTTTATTCAAGCGCATGGCGATGCATCGATTGTTCTTCAGGTTGCTCGTGGGGCAGAAACAATAGAGTCTGCAGTGGTGCCATCTACTGGGATTATTGAAGGCAAAAAGGCAATCGGTATTTCTATGGATACTATCGGTACGCTGAGACTGCCAATGCATCTCGCACTCTGGGAGGCGGGCAAAACTGTCGTAACACTCATTGGTACCGTCACTGTCGGGCTCGTAACATTCCTATTTCATGCAGTTGTTGGACAAGGTGATTTTTCTCAGGTGACTGGTCCTGTTGGTATTGTAAGTATGGTTGGTGATGCCACTCGTCTTGGGTTTGTGCACCTCATTTCATTTACAGCATTTATTTCTATCAATTTGGCGGTAATCAACATGATCCCGTTTCCAGCGCTCGACGGTGGTCGTTTGCTGTTTGTGGCAATCGAGGCGGTGCGTCGTAAGCCTATTAGTCCAAAAGTCTCAAATGCGTTTAATGGTATCGGCTTCGTTCTTCTCTTGGTCTTGATGGTAGTGGTAACATTCCACGACATTGTGAAGTTGTTTTAAGTAAGAGAAAAACATCATTGTCACTGTACATGTGCCATGCTATAAAGAGCTCAGAATGTTGCCTAGGAATGTTTCCTCGGCTTCTTCTCTCGAACGAAACAAGGAGTCTCTATGGCAAACACAGGTGTCGCCATCAACAAAAAGCAGTTCCTGATGTGTGAAAGGCTCAGGTCTGCTCTCGGGGTTAACCTTCGGGAGGTGTCAGGGTTCTCGATTGATGAACTGACTTTCGATCCAAACGGAACACCCTGCCTTATCGGCAGAATCTCTCTCAAGGATCAGTCAGGTAACTGGGATCGGGGCGTGTATATCCGGGTTTCGAGCGATGAGGCCGTAACGAAGTTCGACATCCAGATTGGGGAAGATGGGCCCGACTATGCCGCCACATTCGACCCTAGCACTGGGCAGACGGTGTGTAATCCCGTCCTGTCGTTTCGCTGATTCAGCCATTCGCCGCCGTGTCCCTCTGGGATGCGGCGGTATCTTTATGCGCACATCGAGGGGTATTTTTGTGAAGTTGTTTTGTGAAGTGGTTTAATGATACTATTCAGTCAATGTTGCAATCACAATTGTTCACGAAAACGCGAAAGGAGGCGCCAAAAGATGAGCTTGCGAAGAACGCACAGCTTTTAATCCGCGCGGGATTTATTCATAAAAACATGGCAGGTGTGTATTCGCTCCTACCGCTCGGTGCTCGTGTTGTAGAAAAAATCACAAAGATTGTCCGCAAAGAAATGAATGCACTCGGCGGTCAGGAAGTGTCGCTTGCGGCGCTTCAGGACAAAGCGCCGTGGGAAAAGACTGGCCGTTGGAGTGACGAAGTGCTCGATGTGTGGTTCAAAACAAATTTGAAAAATGGCACAGAGCTTGGTCTTGCAACAACGCACGAAGAACCGCTCACCGCACTCATGCGCGATCATATTCGCTCATATCGTGATGTGCCTCGTTATGTCTATCAGTTCCAGACGAAATTTCGCAACGAAACGCGTGCAAAAAGCGGCATTCTCCGCGGTCGAGAATTTTTGATGAAAGATCTCTACTCTTTTTCACGCGACGAAGAAGAGCATGTCGCATTTTATGCAAAAGTGAAAGATGCGTATACGCGTATTTTCAATGATGTTGGCCTCGGTGCGCATACGTATTTTACCCTTGCGTCTGGAGGTAGTTTCAGTAAAGAATCACACGAATTTCAGACTATTACTGATGCTGGTGAGGACACTATCTATGTATGCGAAGCGTGTAAGATGGCGATTAATAAAGAAATGTACAGCGTGGGTGGCGAAGACGGCAAACACGGTGCTTGCCCAGCATGTGGTAATGCGGATCTTGTTGAAAAGAAGTCGATTGAAGTCGGCAATATTTTCCCGCTCGGCACGAAGTTCTCTGGGTCACTTGAGCTTACATATTTGGACGAAGCGGGGAAGCCTCAGTCGGTTATTATGGGTAGCTATGGCATCGGCATCGGCCGCCTGATGGGTACGATTGCAGAAGTGCTTTCCGACGATGCTGGGCTTGTGTGGCCGATGTCTGTCGCGCCATTTCATGCGCATATTATTCTTGTTGGCGATAGCCCAGAAGTGCGCGCAGTAGCGGATGATATCTATGAGGCGATGAAAAAAGATGGCGTGGAGGCACTTATGGACGATCGCGATGCGCGCGCGGGTGAAAAGTTTGCAGATGCCGATCTTATTGGTATTCCATACCGGCTTGTTGTTAGTGAAAAAACGCTCGCACAGAATAGTGTTGAGGTCAAGGTACGTGCAACAGGAAAGACTGATATGATTTCCATACAAGATGTAAAGGCTGGAAAGTTTTAAATATTACTTATGAAAGATTTGTGGGGGCGCCTCAAAAAAAAGATAGAGTATTTCTATACGCTCTTTTCCAATGATATTGGTATTGATTTGGGAACCGCCAACACACTTGTGTATGTAAAGGGACGCGGTGTTGTTATCAATGAGCCTTCTGTCGTTGCGGTAAATCAAAAAACTGGTCGTGTTGTTGCTATTGGCAATCAGGCAAAGCAGATGCTTGGCCGCACGCCGGGACACATCGTCGCGGTGCGACCACTCGTCGATGGTGTTATTTCAGATTTTGAAGTAACCGAAGAGATGATTACATATTTGCTCAATAGCGCACAAAAAGATAGTAAAAAGTTTTTTGGTCCACGTGTGGTCGTGGGTGTGCCGTCTGGTATTACCAACGTTGAGACGCGTGCTGTGCGTGACGCGACGCGCAATGCGGGCGCACGCGAGGTGCACATTATCGAGGAGCCTGTTGCGGCGGCTATCGGTATTCGTCTACCGGTGATGGATCCTGTCGGCAGTATGATTATTGATATTGGTGGCGGCACCACGGATATTGCCGTTATTTCTCTCGGCGGTGTTGTCCGTTCTAAAAATGTTCGTATTGCTGGCGACAAGCTCAACAACGATATTATTTCCTACATCCGAAGTGAATTTAAAATTCTCATTGGTGAAAAGACGGCTGAGAGTGTAAAGATAGCGATTGGATCTGTCATCCCAAGTGGCACGCCGATGGAGGCTGTTATTAAGGGGCGTGATTTGGTGACGGGGCTACCAAAAGAGGTTGTTATCACGGATGCTGATATTCGCGAAGCGATTTCTCAGTCTGTTGATACGCTCATTGAAGCGGTACGAGAGGTACTCGAGACAACACCTCCAGAAATTTTGGCCGACGTGATGCATCGAGGCGTGTATCTTGCCGGTGGCGGCGCTCTTATAAAAGGTCTTGCCGAGCTCTTGCATGAATGTATAAAGATGCCAGTCTATATCGCAGAAGATCCGCTCACGGCTGTGGCTCGCGGCGCAGGTATTGTTCTCGAAGACGTCGACGCGTTTAAAGAAGTACTTATCGTGAACGAAGATGAACTACCTCCTTCAAAGTAGAAAACGAAACAGTAAGCGATTTGTTCCATACATCGTTGGTGTGTTTTTTATGGGTTTTGTGATACTTGTCGGCGTAGTCGCCCCGCGCATGTTCCCAGGTATGGCACACGGTATAGGTCGACCACTGTGGCTCATGAGTCAGTTTGTTGTCGATAGGGGAAGCGATATTGGTGCGTACCTTTCTTCGCGTCATGGCCTCCTTGAGCGCAATGAAAAGCTTACACAAGAGCTTATTGAAGCACAGGCACACTTGGCGACACTTTCTGTGCTTGAGCATGAAAATGAAGAGTTTAAAAAGGCATGGGGGCGAACCGGCTCATCGGGCAGTATTCTTGCGTCTGTGCTCGTGAAGCCACCGCAATCGATGTACGACACGGTTGTACTTGATGCAGGTGAGCGCAACGGTGTACAGGTGGGCAACAGCGTTACTATTGCCGATTCAGTGATACTGGGGACGATTGATGAGGTGTATGAAAAAACATCTCGGGCAAAACTTTTTTCAAGTGTAGATACTGAAACACAGGCGGTGATAGACAGAACAAATGTATCTGTTGCCGCTATCGGACGTGGGGGAGGAAATTTTGAACTCAGACTCCCACAAGAGGTTGATGTTGTAGAGGGTGACGTGATCCGTATTCCAGGCATGGAACCAAGCGTCCTTGGTACGGTGGTTGAAATCGAGGCAAATCCAACCAACTTTTTTAAACGAGTATTTTGCAAGACGCCTATCAATATCGCTCAACTACGATGGGTGTCTGTTGTAACTCACTAGCATGACACTTCTTCTGCGTATTGGCGCAAATGCGATACTCTTTCTCTCGGTCTTTGTGATGCCATGGTGGTGCACAGCACTACTTACCATTGGTGCAATTTTTTTCTTTTCTGCATTTTATGAGTCCCTTGTCGTTGGGCTGTTGCTTGACTCATTGTACGGAGTGTCGGGTCATGCGTGGGGTTATATGTGCACAATCACTGCGCATGGTATACTGATAGCGTCCTTTAGTATAAAAAGACGTTTAAAGTTCTATTAGTCTATGCCGTGGAGAAAATTAACACGATTGTTCCGACGCAATCTCGTGCGTCAGAATCATGAAATATTTCCTGACGAAATTTTAATCGACGCTCACAATTTGCCGAAGTTTGATACTCAGCAATTTGAAGGTCGTTTAGAGAAACCTATTTCAAAACGAACAATCCTTTCGCTCAGAGCACTCTTTGCGCTTGTTGCATTTTTTTTCTTGGGGAAAATTTGGGTATTTCAGATTCAGAAGGGTGAGGCATATTCTGCACAGAGCGAAAACAACCGCCTGCGATACACGTCTATATTTTCAAACCGTGGAATTATTTATGACAGAAAGGGTGTAGAGCTTGCTTCAAACTCTATCAACGATGAAGAGCCCGATTTTGCTCGCCGCGCCTACGCGCCATTGTCAGGCATTGCTCATGTTGTTGGTTATTTGTCGTATCCTACAAAAGACAGCGCGGGTTTTTATTACCAGACAAAATATGTGGGGCGTGAGGGTGCAGAAAAGATGTTCGACGAAACCCTTTCTGGAGAAAACGGCGTTCGAATTGTCGAAACTGATGCGCTCGGAAATATTAAATCTCAAAGCCTTACAAAGCCACCAGTTGATGGGGAAAATGTGTACTTGTCTATTGATGCCGGCGTGCAGAATGAGCTATATAAAGCGATTCAGCATTCCTCTGAGGAATATGGGTTTAAGGGTGGTGCGGGAGTTATTATGGACATTTACACGGGCGAAGTTATCGCACTGACGAGTTTTCCAGAGTTTAGTTCTCAGGTGATGACGCAGGGTGATGATGTGGCAGCGATTAAGAGTTATCAGACGGATCCGTACAATCCTTTTCTCAATCGTGTTATTTCTGGTTTGTATACGCCAGGTTCTGTGGTAAAGCCGTATGTTGCGTTGGGTGCGCTTACCGAAAAACTTATTGATCCATCAAAGAAAATATTGAGTACGGGATCTATTTCGATTCAAAACCCATACGACCCAACGCAAAAAACGACATTCGTCGACTGGAAAGCACATGGGTGGGTAGATATGCGAGATGCGCTTGCGCTTTCTTCAAACGTATATTTTTACACTGTTGGTGGCGGATACGGCGATCAGAAGGGTCTTGGAATATCAAATATAGAAAAATATGTGCGCATGATGGGTCTTGGAGAAAAGACAGGTATCAATCTCAATGGAGAAGTTGGGGGTGTTATTCCAAACCCCGAATGGAAGAAAAAAGTATTCGGCAATGATCCGTGGCGTATTGGTGATACCTATCATACCGCAATCGGTCAGTATGGTTTTCAGCTCACACCGATTGAGGTCGTGCGTTCTGTTGCCGCTATCGCAAACAACGGCACGCTTCTTCAGCCGACGATCCTCAAGAAAGAACCAGGGGAGAAAAATGAAAACGCACGTACCGTGCCAATTCGTGATGAAGACTTCAAGGTTGTTCGTGAGGGTATGCGACAGGCAGTGTTTACGGTGACCGCGGGCGCCCTCAACGTTCCTTATGTCGGTGTTGCTGCAAAAACAGGAACCGCACAGCTTGGTGTTACAAAGCAATTTGTAAATTCGTGGGTGTCAGGTTTCTTCCCATACGACAACCCGCGATATGCATTTGTGATTGTTCTTGAAAAAGGTGCGGCCACAAACCAGCTTGGTGCAACGTATGTGATGCGACAGCTCCTTGACTGGATGCAACTCAATACGCCTGAGTATCTTATTGGTTGACTTTAGCCTTTAGACTCTATACAATACTGGGAACTTATTAACGAGAACCTATCATGCCAGAAGAAAAGCACTATCTCACACAACAGAAATTCGATGAGTTCAAGAACGAGCTCGATTTTTTGAAAACAACTCGACGCAAGGAAATTGCTGAGAGCCTTGAGTATGCAAAATCACTCGGTGATCTTTCTGAAAATGCAGAATATCATGAGGCGCGTGATATGCAGGCCAATATCGAAGACCGTATTTCAAAGCTCGAATCTATTCTCAAAAATTCTACAATCGTATCAAGTCACGATACCAACAGTGTTGATATTGGCTCAGTTGTGACTGTGCAAAAGGAGCGTGAAAAAGATGCTCACACATATACTATCGTTGGTTCTGAGGAGGCAGATATTTCTGCGGGTAAGATTTCCATTAAGTCACCAATTGGCGCGGCGATGATTGGCCGAAAGAAAGGTGAGCAATTCTCTGTATCTACACCCGGCGGCGTGCTAAAATACAAAGTGGTAGACATAGCGTAAGCATTTCATGTCTTCATTTGACGAAATACGAAATAATCGCATCCAGAAGCTGGATGCGCTCAAAAAAGCAGGGATGCAAGCATATCCGGTCGTTTCCCGACGGGATTATTCGCTTGTAGAAGTGGTCGATCAATTTGCAAAGCTTTCAAAGGCGGGGAAGCCTCTCTTTTTGTGTGGTCGAGTTATGTCTCTTCGTCCACAGGGTGCACTCACGTTTTTTACGTTCGATGATGGCACGGCAAAGTTTCAGGGACTCATAAAAAAAGAAGAAGTGAGTGATGCACAATTTGCACTCTTTGCTGAAGCAGTAGATATCGGAGATTTTATACAAGTGCGCGGCACGCTCTTTGAAACAAAGCGTGGCGAAAAAACACTACAGGTGAGTGAGTGGACGATGCTTTCAAAGGGCCTTCGCCCGTTGCCTGAAAAATGGCACGGTCTTCAAGATGCCGATGAGCGTTTTCGTCGTCGATATCTAGACACGCTTATGTCACCTGAGGTAAAGCAGCGATTTTTGTTGCGGTCAGCTATCATCAGCTCGATTCGAACATTTCTTGAAAAAGCACAATATCTTGAGGTTGAAACTCCAATGCTTCAGCCGCTTTCAGGTGGAGCGAGTGCTGAGCCGTTTATGACCCACCACAATGCGCTCGATATGGATTTGTATTTGCGCATCGCCCCAGAGTTGTATCTCAAAAAGCTGTTGATCGGTGGTTTCCCAAAGGTATACGAACTCAATCGTAATTTCAGAAATGAGGGAATCGACATGACGCACAACCCTGAGTTTACGATGCTCGAGTTTTATGAGGCATACAGCACCAAAGAAGAGCAGATGGTGTTTGTTGAGAAAATGCTTAAGGCGCTTGTGAAAAAAGTACACGGCACTACAACCTTTGAGTATGACGGCAACACAATCGACGTGTCAAAGAAATTTGCTGTTATTTCATTCCCAAATCTCTTGAAACAATACGCATTACTTTCAAATCCAGAATCAATCTCGCTTGAAGAGGTGACATTGCGCGCAATGCAACTCGGTGTGAAAGTTGACCCGACAGATCCGGTTCAGAAAATTATCGACAACATTTACAAGAAAACCTGCCGCCCGAAGCTCATTCAGCCAACATTTGTTGTTGATTATCCTACAGAAAATTTTCCACTTGCTAAAAAAACGCCAAGCAACCCAGCGCTTGCAGAAGTGTTTCAGCTTGTTGTCGGTGGTATCGAAACAGTTAAAGCGTTTTCTGAGCTCAATGACCCGCTTGATCAGCGAGAACGTTTTGCGGCACAGGATGAGAATAAAAAGAAAGGCGATGCGGAGGCGCAGTCTACGGACGAAGAGTTTATCGAAGCGATGGAATACGGCATGCCACCTGCAGGCGGTGTCGGTATCGGTATCGATCGGCTCGTGATGCTCCTCACAAACACACGAAATATTAAAGAGGTGATTTTGTTTCCGACGATGAGGCCTCGGTAGGCTATACAAATAGAAAACAGCTTTAAAATCCTTTTAAAATAAGGATTTTTTTGTATGTTGGTATTTCAAAAAAATGTGGATAACTGTGTAGGTTGGTGGGAGAGAGTGTTATATAATGTTAAGCAAGTGGGAGATAGTGGTAAATCATATGCTTCTAGGAGAATACACTCATACTGTCGACGAAAAAAATCGTATCTCTCTGCCGTCAAAATTCCGCAAGGAGGTCGGCAAGAAGGTTGTGATTACCCACGGTCTCGATTCGTGTTTGTTTCTGTATCCGCTCAAAGAGTGGGAAAAAATTTCCTCAAAACTCTCTGAGCTTGGTATGGGGCAGGCCGACACCCGAGGATTCAATCGCTTCATGCTCGCGGGAGCAGTAGAAGCGGACGTCGATTCGATCGGTCGAATCCTCATTCCGGATTTTCTTAAGGAGTTTGCCGACCTTAAGAATCGTGTCGTCTTCACCGGAGTCCACAATCGCGTGGAAATCTGGAACGAGAAGACATGGAAGGAATACAAGAAGAAGATCGAACGGCAAGCAGACATGCTCGCGGAGAAGTTGGGGGAAGTCGGGGTATTTTAATGCCATGAACAACTTTTCCGGACACGTCAGCGTTCTTTTACAGGAGTCTATACGCGGACTTGATATACAGCGCGATGATGTTGTGGTCGATGCCACCCTCGGTGGTGCCGGTCACAGCGAAGCGATTTGTGCGCTTCATGGCGGACACATCACACTCATTGGTCTTGATGCAGACGAAGCGGCGATAGAGCGTGCTCGCGCACGACTCACGAACGCACCGTCAGCTACAGTGCACCTTGTGCAGGAAAATTTCCGAAACATCGACACTGTGGTGCATTCGCTGGTTACTCAAGGAAAGCTTCCATCGGCACAGATCGACAAAGCATTGTTTGATCTCGGCTTAAGCTCGCAGGAAATAGAATCATCGGGTAGGGGATTTTCATTCAAAAAAGACGAACCCCTTCTCATGACATTCTCTGCTCATCCGACGGAAGAAGATCTCACCGCTCGAATGATTGTTAACGAATGGGACGAAGAAAACATCGAAACAATTATCAAGAGTTATGGTGAGGAACGATATGCGCGTCGCATCGCACGAGCAATTGTTGCACGCCGAGCGCGCAAGCCTATCGAAACAACGTTCGACCTCGTCAACATTATTCTCGAGGCAACACCATCCGCGTATCACAGGATGAAGATTCATCCAGCCACCCGTACTTTTCAAGCTCTACGCATGACCGTCAATGACGAAGTGCGAGCACTGACAGAGGGTATGCAGAAAGCATTTGAGCTTCTGCGACCGGGCGGAAGAATAGCTGTGATCTCATTCCACAGCATCGAGGATCGAATCGTCAAAAGATTTTTTACACAATTAGTCTCTGAGGGTCGGGCGACAAAGATTACGAAAAAACCGATTACGCCCACCGACGAAGAGATAGCAGTAAACCCGCGAGCGCGGAGTGCAAAGTTGAGAATTATCCAGAGTACCTTGAGCACCTTATGAAAGCAATTAAAGAAAAAGTAGCAATCCTTCCATCAACACAGACCCTTGTATGGGCGTGTATATGGGCAATTATCGGTATGTGCGTCTTGTACGTATACTTTATGAACGAGACCGTGTTTAACGTCGCACGACGCGCACACGCAGAGCAAGAAATGGCGATGGTGTCCTCACGCATCAGCCAGCTTGAGTTTGCAAATATTTCAAAACGAAACGAAATCGACATCGATCATGCGTATGCGCTCGGGTATCGTGATGTACAAAACCTCAAGTACATCTCAAAGACATCTCTCACGGCGCGCGCAGAGCTTAATAGAGTTCAGTAATTACGAATGAGACCGCACGTTTCCAGAGTCACATTTCTTCTGGTTCTGATATTTCTCTGCGGTTTTTTCTTATTGTTTCGTGCGTATATACTCCAAATTGTTGATGGTAATCTGTATGCCGAACAGGCGAGTAGTCAGTACAAAAGCTCGGGTAGCTCGGTGTTTAATCGAGGTACTATTTATTTTTCAAAAAAAGATGGCGATACGGTTACCGCGGCCGCTCAACAAAGTGGTTTTTTGCTCGCAATAAACCCACAACTTCTTTTAGATGCGCAGAGTGCGTACGATGCGCTGTCTACAATTGTTCCAGATATAGACAGAGATACATTTCTTGCTAAGGCAAGTAAAAAGAATGATCCATATGAAGATATTGCAAAGCGTCTTTCAGAAGAACAGGGTGAACGGGTTATGGATCTCAAAATACCTGGAGTGATGATTACACGAGAAAAGTGGCGTTTTTATCCTGGTGCAAAAATGGCATCAAACGCACTTGGTATTGTTGCGTATCGCGGGGATGAGCTAGCGGGTAGATATGGTCTTGAACGATATTATGAAGATACACTGCACCGAGGTACCGCACCTACGTATACAAACTTTTTTGCAGATATTTTCTTAAATATAAAACACAGTCTATCTCAGGGTGTGCACATGGAAGGTGATGTGGTTACAACAATCGAGCCTTCCGTGCAAGCGTTTTTGGAGCGAACGATAGAACAGGTAAATACGCGTTGGTCCTCAGATTATACTGGTGGGATTATTATCAATCCAAAAACGGGAGAAATCATTGCGATGGCACTGTATCCATCGTTTGATCCTAACAATTTTCAAGGTGAACGAGATTCAGCGATTTTCTCAAACCCTCTTGTAGAAAACGTGTATGAAATGGGTTCGATTATCAAACCACTTACCGTCGCTGCAGGTTTGGATGCTGGAAAGATCACACCCGACACAACATACGATGACAAGGGTTTTGTAATGGTTGATGGTAAAAAGATTTCAAACTATGACGGCAAGGGACGTGGTGTGATACCAATGCAAGAGGTGCTCAATCAATCGCTCAACACGGGTGCGGCATTTATCGCAAGCAAGCTTGGGAAAGATCTCTTTTCTCGATACATGTTTGATTTTGGTTTAGGAGAAAAAACAGGCATCGATTTACCCAATGAGGCGGCACCGCTTGTAGAAAATTTGCGCAGTCCTCGCGACGTTGAGCACGCGACAGCATCCTTTGGGCAAGGTATCGCAATTTCTCCAGTGGTGACAGTGCGAGCGCTATCTGCACTTGCAAATGGCGGTGTTCTCATTACACCTCATATTGTAAAAGAAATAGATTACACATCAGGTATTCCTAAGAAGATGTCGTATCCCGCGGGAAGAAGGGTGCTTAAAGAAGAGACGTCACTCACCATTTCACGGATGCTTGTAAAAACGGTTGACACATCGCTTATCGAAGGTCGTATTAAGGTGCCGCACTACAGTATCGCGGCAAAAACAGGAACCGCACAAATTGCAAAAACTGAGGGTGGCGGGTACTATGATGACAGGTTCCTTCATTCATTTTTTGGCTATTTTCCAGCATACGATCCGAAGTTTCTTGTCTTCCTGTTTACGTATTACCCGAAAGGTATCAGATTTTCTTCGGAGACTTTGCCAATGCCATTTATGGATATTGCTGAATATCTTATTAACTACTACGAGATTCCGCCAGACCGATAGAACCCCATGAAACAACTACTAAAAAAAATTGTCACAGCGATTATTTTGTTTGAAGCGAAGCTTGTATTAAAAAAATATAAGCCTCGGATTGTTGCTATTACGGGCAGTGTGGGAAAAACATCTGTAAAAGACGCTGTCTTTACTGTGCTCTCAAAGTTTTACTTTGTGCGAAAAAGTGCGAAGAGTTTTAATAGTGAAATTGGCGTACCACTCACAATACTCGGATGTCCAAACGGGTGGAACAACCCATTTGCGTGGATACGTAATATTCTTGAAGGCGCTGCGCTCATTATTTTCCCAAGTCATTATCCAGAATGGCTCGTACTTGAGGTTGGTGTCGACAAACCGGGCGATATGGATTACATCACATCATGGATACATCCAGACGTCGCTGTGATGACTCGGCTAAGCAAGGTGCCAGTGCATGTAGAGTTTTTCTCATCTCCCCAGGCTGTGATGCAAGAAAAAGGAAAGCTTCTTAAGGCAGTGAAGCCCGATGGTGTTGTGGTACTCAATGGTGATGACGAGGACGTTCTCGCCTTTAGAGATACGGTGCCGGTGCGAACAATTGTTTTTTCTGCACAGGGAACAACAGAAGGTGGTGTTACTGCATCCCAATACTCTGTAGAATACGCACCACACAACGGCCTCGACGCCTTTCCTGTGGGTATTACCTTTGAGCTTGCATATGATGATACGCGCACTCCTGTCTCTATTCGTGGCACGCTTGGTACACAACACATCTACACAGCACTCGCCGCTATGGCTGTTGGTGTTTCGCAGGGTCTTGAGATCAACAAGCTTGCTCGTGCATTTCTTGATCACGAGCCACCACCAGGACGCCTTCGCGTGCTCGAGGGTGTAAAAAAGACGGTTATTCTTGATGACACATACAACTCATCACCTGTCGCGCTCGACAATGCCCTTGAAACATTGGGCTCGCTTGCGGGTAAACGAAAAATTGCAGTCCTCGGCGACATGCTTGAACTTGGAAAATATTCTGTTGATGAACACAGAAATGCTGGTGCTCATGCGGCAAAAGTGTGTCAGTGGTTGCTTACGGTAGGTGTGCGTGCACGTTTCTTTGCGGAGGGCGCACTTTCTGCTGGTATGAAAGAAAAAAATATTCTTCGCTTTGAAGATTCTCGTCAGGCGGGGGAGCATTTGAAAAAGATGTTGAGAAAGGGAGATGTTGCGCTCGTGAAAGGTTCTCAGTCTGTGCGTATGGAGCGAGCTGTTGAGGTGGTATTAGAAGACCAAGAGAGTGCTCCTGATGTACTTGTGCGTCAAGAGCACGACTGGCTAAAGCGCTAGGTTTTTGTATAATTGACCCCGAAACCGTTCTCGAAAGGAGGTTTCCATGCGGATTGTTGCATACGAAGTGGAGTCTGCCCATTGCAAAGCTTTAGGCGAACCTGCGCGTGCCAACATGAACAAGGACTCCTTCTTTAGCTTCTACAGAGCGTTGCTTACTCACCGCGTTGGTGAGCAGGAAGCAGAGACGGAGTGTTCCGCGCTTAGTGCTCGCATCGAGCAGGATACCTCGATTGTTGGGGTGAGGCTCGTGCTGAGTGGTTTGTGTTTGGTGTGTGGCCAGACGGAAGGGAAGCCTTCTTATGAGCTTCAGATCAACACAAAGAGTGCTGGCACATCTGCGCGCTAGCGCCGCGTCCATTCCATGGCGCGGCGCTTTCTTCTGGATTTTTTGAGAAAAATTTGTATACTAGTGCCATGTGTCCGTGTAGGGCGCATTTCCGGCCCTATCGTCTAGCCTGGTCCAGGACGTGAGCTTCTCAAGCTTAAAACCCGGGTTCAAATCCCGGTAGGGTCACCATCACAAAAAACCACCCGCGCGGGTGGTTTTTTGTTGTGTTTGACATTTCGTTAAAATAGGGTATCATATGGGGCAGTGGTGATCATGGACGTTCACCACAACAGCTCTTTGATTGGAAAGGTACGCATCTTGGTCAGCGTCATCTCTCAGACGGAAAAGAACGGCGTCGCAGGTCTTCGAATCAAGGTCATCGAGAAGACTGGTCGTCGTAAGCCCCCGAAGGTGGAAGAGGTGGACATCTTCTTGACCCCTGGCGGTCTCTATCGCAGTCCCTGCGGTAGGTTCCGCTTCTGGCCACAGGAGCTCCTCTCACTTCGGCGGGTCTAAAACTCGCACTGGCGTGCGTTTTCCGCCCCAACCCCCATGGGCCACTGCATCACTGCGGTGGCCTATTTTTATATAAAAAAGTGGCTGGCCCAAGGCAGAGAACGCGGGGTTCTCGCTTGGACCAGCCGGGGTGAGGTTGTGTTGGGGCCGTTAGGCCACCGGTGCGGGATTGTCGACATGCTCGGACTTGTTGAGGAATCCGAACTGCTCCAGGAAATCAGAGCTCACGGGCTTCAGGGTAAAGGTTGCCCCAAAGCGCGTTGTGCACTTCTCGATGAACTTGCCGTACTCCTTGGCGCGCTCATCAGGATCGCTGATCTGCTCGATGTCCCGAATCTCGATGTCGAGCTCTGGGTGGGTCAGGGCGTGAAGCTCTGGGTACTGATAGAGGATGGCGAATCGCGCCAGGGCCTCTTCGGTATCAACGTGCTCCGGGTTCTTTCCGAGCACGAAGCTTGCTGCCTCGAGCACGCCCTTCTGGTCTTCGATGCTCGCCATCGAGTTGTACGTGACAAACGCAACCAGCACAGAGATGCTCACTGAGAGCACACCATCCTTGGAATCCATCGTGGTCATCCTTAAAAAAGGTGCTTGAGAGACATGGTCAGCACAGTGCTAGCCATGATTCTCAAAGCGCTATAGAATATCGCCCTGAAAATCACGGCCAGCTTTCAACACAACTCAATGTACTACTGAAAGTATTGTACTCCTATTTTAACAAAATGTCAAATTGGACAAAGGTAAGCGTGTCCTGTAGTATCCCATGCTAGACGCACCTTGCAGAAAGGAAGCGACGGCTAGTGGGTACAGCTGTGGATATCGTCTGGATCCTGTGTTCATGAGCAGTGTTCTATGACCAATATTCGGGTAGCAGGTGCTGTGGGCCAGAAAGTTCGACAAAGTCCCCGCTGGGGATGAACGCCGGACTTCGAGTAAGATTCTGGTTGATTGCGCAGGCTACAACGCTTCCAAAGTTTGTTGGTGTACACGACCCATAGGTAAGCCTCAGACGTTGACGTCGCGGGTTTCTCACTCGAACCCGCATTGGTGTGGAACCGAGGATGAGCAATAAGAACGTGTACACGCAACTCCCCCCGCTATAAGAGCGCGTAGAATCGACCCCCCAACCCAGGCCTGGGTTGGGGGATACGAAAACATCTTTTCTGCAAAGATGCTACGAGTTCTTGGTGGGGATTTTTTTATTCAAACAATCCTTCGACTACTTCTTTTACATCTGCGCCGTCGGCTTTTCCTTTGAGTTCTTTCATAACCGCTCCGACGAGAATGCCGAGTTTTGATTTGTCTGTAACAGCAAGCTCTGCTTTTTTCTGTTCTGCAACGACTCGAATATCCTCCTTGCTCATTGTTGCAGGAAGGTATGCTTGAAGCACCGCAAGCTCGGCTTCTTCTGATGCGACGAGGTCACTGCGTCCTCCTTGTGCAAATTGTTCGATAGAATCTTTGCGCTGTTTGACACTTCGTTTGATAACAGCAAGTGCGCTATCATCGTCGATGTCTTCTTGTGGTTTTCGTCCTTGAGCAACAAGCTCGTTGGTAAAGCCGGCAATGAGACCACGAAGAACTGTTAGGCGAACAGCGTCTTTTGATTTCATCGCGTCCTTCATTTCATCTTTAATGCGTTGTACAAGTGCCATGTTCGTGTTGTGTTGTTATAGGTATGCGAACAGTATAGCAATTTGATATACTTTTTCATATGTCCGCCGGTATCATTATTGGAATCGTCGTCGTTGCGGTAATTGTCCAAGCTTTTGTGGCGTGGTTTGTTATGCGTCGTGCACAGACACCCGCAGACACTCGTGGCGCAGAAACAGGGCTCAATTTGCTCCTTCAGCAGATGAATGAACTCACGCGCACTGTTGATGCAAAAATAGGGGAAACGACGCGACAGGTCAATGAGTCTATGCGCACACAGTTTAGTGAGTCTTCTCGGCTCATTAAAGAGGTTACTCAGGGGCTCACAAAGCTCGACGAGACCAACAAGCAGGTGGTGTCGTTTGCTGATCAGTTGCAGTCGCTCCAAGATATTTTGAAAAACCCAAAACAACGTGGCATTGTCGGCGAGTACTATCTTGAAACGTTGCTAAAAAATGTGCTTGGGCCGGGATCGTATCAGATGCAGTATGCCTTTGCCGACGGTGAGATTGTCGACGCGGTTGTTTTCGTAAAGGATAAAATCATTCCTGTTGATTCAAAGTTTTCTCTAGAAAACTACAACCGCATTGTTGAGGAAAAAAATGAGGCAGAGCGAGAGCGTATCGAGAAGCTCTTTGTAAATGATTTGAAACTGCGCATTCAGGAGACAGCAAAATACATCCGACCGTCAGAAAACACTATGGATTTTGCCTTTATGTTTATCCCGCACGAGGCTATTTATTATGATTTATTGGTCAATAAAATTGGCGCGCTTAAAGATGAGACTGAAAATCTCATTCAGCGGGCGGCAGGGAAGTATAAGGTGATAATTGTTTCCCCAACATCGTTTTTGGCATATCTACAGACAGTGATGCAGGGTCTTAAAGCTCTTCAGATTGAGGAGAAGGCGAAGGATATTGTGAAGCGTGTGGAGGAGCTTGGCAGGCACCTTAAAACCTATGAGGAATACCACCAAAAGCTCGGAAATGCCCTCTCTACGACGGTAAACCACTTTAATGCGGGCTCAAAGGAGTTTAAGAAGATAGACAAGGATGTTATGCGTATTGCAGGCCAGGCTATAGGGGTTGAGGCGACCCTCCTTGAGAAGCCTGAGCAGGAGGAATAGCCCTGTGTAGCCTGTATATTGCTTTTTTATGGCGTTTATGTAGAATATGGGGACTATGGAATTTGCAGTTATCCAAACAGGCGGAAAGCAATATCAGGTCAAAGCCGGCGATACCTTGAAGGTCGAAAAGATCCGAGGCGATTTTAAGGTCGGCGATGTTGTAACCTTCGACAAGGTACTCCTTGTTGATAATGGTTCTGACACGACTATCGGCACACCCTACATCTCAGGCGCTAAGGTAGTGGGTACTCTCAAGGAAATTGGCCGAGCGCGAAAGGTAACGGTCATTAAGTACAAGCAGAAGAGCCGATACTTCAAGAAAAACGGACACCGACAGCCATTCTTTAAAGTAACAATCGACGCGATAAAATAATCAAAACCCCCGAAAGGGGGTTTTGTGTTTCTGTACATTTAGACACTTTTATTGTATATTCTCGTACGGGACAGAACACGCTTTGTTTACCACAAGCTGGCTATGCCAGCAGAAGGAGACCTGTATGAACACTGAGCAGATTGAGGCTGACCTGATCAACATCTTTGCGGAGAAGCTCTGTCGCGAGAAGTCGACCATCGGAGCCGACGCGACGATCGAGAGCCTCAATGCCGACTCCCTCGACCTCGTCGAGATCGTGATGGAGATCGAAGAGAAGTTCAACATCAAGGTGCCCGACGAGAAGTCGAACGAGATTGGCAAGGGCACCATCCGTGACATCGTGAAGTTCATCACGGAGGAGCGCCTGAAGCAGGCGACGCAGTGAGCTCATGATGGCAGTGGGATGAAGTGAGGGGGGCGCCGAAAGGTAGCCCTCCTTTTTCACGCCCGATTTTTAAACGCGTTTTTGAGCGTGTCGGTGTCTGAGTACTCAAGCTCTGTCCCTGTAGAAAGGCCTCGGCCCAGAGTAGATACTTTTATGCCGTGCGTGGATGTGAGTGGGGTAAGGAGACCATGAACAACATCCGCAGTATGTTCACCTTCGGCGTTTGCGTTCATGGCGAGGATGATTTCTTTAAGTCCTTTTGAGGCGCGGTGCTCTATCGTTTTTATGAGCTCCGCAGAGCGAATGCGCTTTTCCGGTGTGGGCTCGAGGACTGGTACAGAGCCCCCAAGCACAAAGTATAGGCCATTATATGCGCCAGTTTTTTCTATATTTTCCAAATCAATATCACGTCCGACAACGGTAAGGAGTGATGTGTCGCGGTTGACTGATGAGCAGATGTCGCATGTCTGCACATCGGGTGCTTTTGAGATGAAAAAACGCTGACACGATATACAGGTGCGCATATCTTTTTTTATTGATGTGATGAGTGAGGCGAGCTCGTCGAGGTATCCTTGATGACGAGTGAGAAGAAAATACACGAAGCGTTTTGCCTGACGTGGGCCGATGCCGGGGAATTCGGCAAAAAAGGATGCGAGTTTGTGCAAGCTGTTCATGGCGTCTTAGAAATCTGCAAATTCTTTTTCTGCGCCACCAAACTCTCCTTTTGCCAAACTTTGGAAGGTCGATTTCTTGTCATTGAAGAAAAGATCCACTTTTCCAGTTGGGCCGTTGCGATGTTTTTCAATAAGAATCTCGGCAATGTTGGTGCGGTCAGATTGCTCTTTGTATTTGTCTTCACGATGAATAAACATGACGACATCGGCGTCCTGCTCGATAGATCCGGAATCTCGAAGGTCGGAGAGGCGAGGCTTTCCGCCACGTTGTTCGACGGCTCGAGAAAGCTGAGAGAGAGCAAGGACGGGTACGTCAAGCTCGCGGGCAAGATTTTTAAGCGACCGTGAGATTTCTGTAACCTGCTGTACGACAGAGTCTGATGCACGTGTTGAGGTTGGCACCATAAGCTGGAGGTAGTCTACAACAATCATACCGAGACCCTTTTCGCGTTTGAGGCGACGCGCAACAGAGCGCATCTTGAGAATATTGTTTCCGGGTTGGTCGTCGATAAAGATTGGTGCAGTTGCGAGTTTGTCGAGAGATTGCCGGATTGAAGCAAAATCTTCTTCACTTGAAAGTCGTCCGGTACGGAGTTTCCATGCGTCCACGCTTGCCTGGGCAGAGAGCATACGGTCGACAAGTTGCTGGGAGCTCATTTCCAAAGAGAAAATACCGACTGGCGTGTTGTGGTGGATAGCGCTTTGGCGAGCGATATCAAGGGCGAGGGATGTTTTTCCAACAGATGGTCGTGCGGCCAAGATGATAAGGTCGGATTTTTGAAAGCCAGACAAAATATTGTCGAGCTCAGGGAATCCAGTTGGGACTCCACGCATCCCTTCTTTTGAATTATGTAGTTTGTCGAGGCGTTCCCATGCTTCACCAAGGGTGTCTTTGAGTTCTATAAACTTATGCGCACCAGAAATGTTGGTAACGTCATAGATACGTTTTTCGGCTTTATCGAGGATTTCGTCGAGCTCCTCGGCTTCTTCAAAGCCAAGCTGAGAGATAAATTCGGATGCCTCGATGAGATTGCGCATCATGCGTTTTTTGTGCACGATTTCCGCGTAGTGTTTGATATTTGCCGCTGAAGGCACAACATGCACAAGCTCAGTGAGGTATGCATTGCCACCAGCCTGCTCAAGCATATTTTTTTCTTTGAGACGTGATGAAAGAGAAAGAAGATCGATTGGTGTTCCTTTTCTAAACAACTCAATCATCGTTTCAAAAATGATTCGGTGTCGCTCGGAGTAAAATGACTGTGCGGAAATGAGGTCGACAATTTCGTGTGCCGAATCTGGTCGGAGCATAATCGAACCCAAGAGCGCCATTTCGGCCTCGGTGTTTTGTGGAGGAATACGTATTGGTCGTGATGGTTTTTGTCCGTTTGTCATTGCTACCATAGTATCACGTAGCCAAAAGCTAAAGAAACTCTAAAGTCTTTATAAGATGTGTGTAAGGTGTTTATAGGGATATACGCCTAATTTCTTGGCCTTTTTCCGTATCTTTGACCTCAAAGCCCATCTTTTCTATAGTAGTTCGCAATGTATCAGCCTTTTCCCAGTCTTTTGCTTCTCGTGCTTCTTGTCGTTCTTGTACGAGTTTTTTGATATGGGCGGGGATAGATGACTGAGCCTTCTTCATTTCTTTTGCAAGAGAAGCGAGGTTGAGGCCCAGTGTTTTGTCGAACTCTGCAAGGGTTGCACGTTTTGCTCGTTGCGTAAGTGTTTTATCTTTGAGCATCTCCCACATGAGTGCGATAGCACCTGGGGTATTGAGGTCGTCGTTGATGAGCGCTGTGAAGCGCGACATGTACTCACTGTGTACTGATCCGAGTCGCGGAAGGGTACTAAAGGTTTCCGCAAGTTTGCGGAGCGCGGTGTCTGCCGCGCCAAGTGCTTCCCATGAAAAAAGTACAGGCTGGCGGTAGTGAGCTGTAAGTAGCCAGTATCGATAACTCAGCGGGTTGATAGCGTGTTCACGCAGATCGTCGAGTCTCAAAAAGTTTCCTTCGGACTTCGCCATTTTCTGCCCATCTATTTGTACAAATGCGTTGTGAAGCCAAAAGCGTGCATACTGTGTACCTGTCGCGCTTTCTGATTGCGCGATTTCGTTGTTGTGATGAACGGGGATGTGGTCGATGCCGCCAGTGTGAATATCAAAGGTTTCTCCGAGATATTTCATCGCCATAGCAGAACACTCGATGTGCCAGCCTGGGAAACCGACACCCCACGGTGACTCCCATTCCTGTTGACGTTTTTCGTGGGGTTGAGAAAACTTCCACAGGGCAAAATCTGTCATGTGTTTTTTCTCAGAGTTTATCGTGATGCGCGCCCCTTCCTTGAGATGGGCGAGGTTGATATTGCCGAGTTTGCCGTAGTGCGGGAAACGCTGTGTGTCAAAGTAAATGCCGTCGGATGTTCTGTACGTGTACCCACGCTTTTCCAGACGCTCAATCAACTCGATCTGTTCTTTGATGTGTGCTGTCGCCCGTGGAAAACGAGTACCACGAGTATCGATGTTAAGTTGTTTGAGATCTTCGAGGAATGCGTGTGTATAGAAACTCGCGATTTCGGTCGCGGTCTTTTTTTCGGCGCGCGCTCCTTCTTCTATTTTGTCGAGTCCAACATCGCTGTCTCCGGTGAGGTGGCCGACATCCGTGATATTGATGACTTGGCCGACCTTGTATCTATTAAGAAGGAGCGCGCGCTTCAGAGTATCCGCAAAAACATACGAGCGAAGATTGCCAATGTGCGCGTAGTGGTAGACCGTTGGGCCGCAGTTGTACATCCCGACGAATCGGTTGTGTAGAGGGGTAAATTCTTCTTTCTGACGAGTCAGTGTGTTCCAGAGTGTAAGCATACGCTTTACAGCCAGCCTTTAAATTTGAAAAACGAAAACATGCTTGCGCCAATGAGAAGGATGACGCCAATCAATATCCAGAAATCGTGCGGACCACCAACAATCGGTCTTGATACAGTATCAATTTGAAAGATTGATGCAATAAGGGAAAGGGGGACGGCGATAAATGCGAGTATGGTCAATACCTTTGTGATCTCATTTTGCTTTGTGGTGAGGAGGGCGTTATTTGTTTCGCGGAGTTCAACAACTGCTTCCATATTGCTTCGTATGAGGTTTTTTATTTTGTGATACTCCTCAAGAGCAGTGCGTGTGTAGTAGGTGAAATGGTCGCCGATAAGCTTCTTGCCAGCAATCTCAAGCGATTCGAGAATGTCTTCATGCATATCGGTTGTTTTTTTGAAATCAAGAAGTGTTCTGCTGACCTGGGACAGCGCAAAAACCATGTCGCGTTCATTGCCAGTAAAGATACGAGTTTCTATTTCTTTGACCCAATCTTCAATGTATGCAAGTTCGTCGAAAATTGAGTGGTAGATTTCTCGAAGGATGAGGTAGAAGATATATCCGGCCGGATACTCAATGTTTTTTTTATCAAGAATCGCATTGACCTCAAGTTTTTTAGCAAATTTATGAAGTGCGTCGACGGTATCGTATCGCGCTGTGATAAGGAAATCTTTTCCAATATAAAAATCCACTTCTTGGTCGGTGCGGTCTGTGTGGCTGTGTTTGAAAGCGGGGAAGTGAAGTACGCAGTAAATGTAATTGCCGTGAAGTTCAACGCGTGGCTTTGGTGTCGGGGTGGTGAGTTCGTTGGCGACAATCGGGTCGATGTGGAATTCTTGGATGACCTTGTCGACATCCGCTTCGGTGGGATGATCGATATCAAGCCACGTAATATCTTTGTGTGTATATCGTTGGATCATATGTGAAAAGTTCATTCACAATTATAATCTACGACACGTTTGACCACAAGAAGTGGTTTTGAGATAATACAGTGAATGAATCCATGGATGTCTAAGTATCGTGCGACACTCGCAACGTCACTCCTCATAATAGGAGTTTCTTTTTTTGGGGGTGTGTATATCGGCCGACAGCAAGCAATAGACACTGGTAGTGCCGCAAATGTTATCAACAAAACTCCAACATCTTTTATTCAGGCAGATTTCTCACCATTTTGGAAGGCGTGGAATGTTCTCAATGAGCGCTATGTAGCATCCGCGACAACGAGTAATTCTGTGTCTGCACAAGACAAAGTGTGGGGTGCTATCGAAGGCCTCGCAAGCTCACTGGGCGATCCGTACACAGTATTTTTACCTCCAGCAGATGCTGAGGTCTTTGAGAGTGATATTAGTGGAAATTTTGAAGGTGTTGGCATGGAGATTGGTGTTCGTGATGGCATACTTACCGTTGTTGCACCACTTAAGGGTACGCCAGCAGATAGAGCCGGCATCCGCGCGGGCGACAAAATCCTCAAGATTAACAATCAGTCAACAGCGGATCTCAACACCGACGAAGCTGTTAAGTTGATTCGAGGCAAAGAAGGGACAAGAGTATTGTTTACCGTTGCTCGCGAAGGTTCTGAGAAGCCGCTTGAGATTTCTGTCGTTCGAGGTGTCATTGATATTCCAACAATAAAGTCATACACACGAGCAGATGGTGTGTTTGTAATCGAGCTCTACAATTTTTCTGCCGTGTCTGCCGATTTATTCCGAGCGGCATTGCGTGAGTTTGTGCAAACCCGTTCAAACAAACTTGTTATCGACCTCCGAGGAAACCCGGGCGGATACCTTGAGGCCGCGATAGATATGGCGAGCTGGTTCCTTCCGTCCGGTGAGGTGGTGGTGCGTGAGGATTTTGGTGGAAATAAAGAGGAGCTTGTTCATCGAAGTAAGGGGTACCACATTTTCAGTGACAAATTAAACATGGTTGTCTTGATTGACGGTGGCTCTGCATCAGCGTCTGAGATTCTGGCTGGAGCTCTGCAGGAGCACGGCGTTGCGACACTTGTAGGCTCAAACTCCTATGGAAAAGGTTCAGTACAAGAGCTCGTAAAGATTACCCCAGACACATCACTTAAGGTAACAATCGCTCGATGGCTTACACCAAACGGAAAATCTATCTCTGCGGGTGGTTTGAAGCCAGACGTTGAGGTGCAGAGGACACTTGATGATGTTACAAAAGGCCGTGATCCCCAAATGGCAAAGGCGGTTGAACTATTGCTCAAAAAATGATAAAACTCTAGGGTCATTAATTAACCCGAAAGGAATATGAAAGTTATCTTACTCAAAAACGTACCGAAGGTTGGAAGAAAGTATGAAATAAAAAATGTGTCTGATGGATTTGCCCTCAATTTCCTCATTCCTCAAAAAGCGGCGGAGCCTGCGACGGGTCCTGCAGTAAAGCGTGTAGAAGCTCTTCGGGCAAAAGAGGTCGCTGATCAAAAGATTCGTGAGGACCTTCTCATGAAAAATCTCCAGAGTATTCAAAATGTGAAGATCGAGTTTTCAGAAAAGGCAAACGACAAAGGTCATTTATTTTCAGGTATTCACAAAGAGCGTCTTGTAGAGGAGCTTAAGGCACAAACTCGACTCGATATCAGTCCAGAGTTTATCGATCTTGCAAAACCTCTCAAAGAGGTTGGTGAGCATAAAGTTGTTGTGAAAGTAGGGGATAAAAGTGCGGAGTTTACTGTTGTTATCTCTGCGGCATAATATAGCTTCGGCACCCAATAAAAAACAGCCCCGCATGGGGCTGTTTTTTATTGGGTTATCGTGTGAACGATTAACCAACGTGCACAATCTTCTTAACCTTGATGGAATTGTCGAAATGAGTCTTTCGAGTTCGTCCAAACGAGACGACACCTTCTTTGAGGGCAAAGAGTGTTCGATCCTTTCCCATGCCTACGTTCCGGCCAGGAAGTACATCGGTACCGCGCTGGCGCACCAAAATAGCGCCTGCAGTGGCTTTTGCACCTGGAGTGATCTTCACACCGAGGTATTTTGGATTCGAATCTCTGCCGTTTTTGGTTGATCCACCGGCTTTTTTGGTTGCCATAGCGTGTAAATTTGTATAAACCTGCTAAAATAAACAGTAGGATGAGTATAAAAGATAATCTCCTAAAAATCAAGCCCTTTATCAAACCCCTTTCCTATGGCGCCCTTCTCCTTGCTGTAGCCTTATCTTCTTATGGTTTAGGCAGTCTTTCGGCGGTTTCTAACGCAAAAGCACAGGTTGTGCTTGGAACATGGCAAGAAACTCCAGTTTCTGAGGTAAAAAATAGTAAGATTTCTGAAATACCTGCGTCTACTGTATATGACAGGCATGTTGCTCGGCGGGTGGTCGCTTCAAAATCAGGGAAAGCCTACCATTTACTCGACTGCCCAGGTGCACGTCAGATAGCTGAGGTAAACAAAGTCTTTTTTGAGTCTGAGGCAGATGCACAAAAGGCAGGGTATACACCAGCAAAGACATGTAAGGGACTTGCCGGTACACAATAACGTATCATGAAAAAGAAACTTCAAGACACACTTATCTATACATGCGGGGGCTTTTTTGTAGGCCTCGGTATTCTTGGTGTCTTTCTCCCGGTACTTCAGGGTGTACTTTTCATCTTGCTTGGTCTCTATATCATCTCCCTTCGGTCTGAGCGCGCAAAGCGATTACTCGAAAGAATTCTCATCAGATTCCCGGCGCTTCGAAAACTCGGTATCTTCTGGGGCGACCGCGCGCGCAAAGTTGCTCAGCGCATGAATATTCTCTAACAATCACGGCTTGACTGGCCGTGATTTCGTTATTAAAGTAGCAATGTATGAGCATCACCGACAGAAACTTTTCGTATTTCAAACAACAGGCATCTGTGTATGGCAGAGAAACGTATTGGCGATTCGATGAACAAGCACTTGTCGATCGTTTCTTTATTAAACAACACGCAAAAATCCTCGTACTTGGATGTGGTGGCGGGCGAACACTGCTAGCCCTACATAACCACCCCCGCCAGTTTGAGATTTCCGCTATCGACATTGTCCCAGAGATGGTAGCGGAGGCGTCTAATAGGGTCCACGGCACATCGATTGATGTGAAATGTATGGATGCCGCTTCTCTTGAATTTCCAGATCAATTGTTCGATTACGCATTCTTTCCTTTTCATGGCATTGATTATGTAACCCCACATCCTGAAGCGGCGATTGCCGAAGCGTCGCGAGTGCTTAAGCCAGATGGCTTGTTTGTATTCAGTTCACACAATAGGTTATTTATCAAAAAACTTGCCCATGTCTGTAAATCGCATGCTGATTATGAGGGAGTTCACACATTCAGGATGTGGCCGTGGCCGAGCAGATATATGAAAAAATATTTTCATACGGTTGCCGTGATTGCGCGTATTTCTCTGTATCCGCTGAGTGCGTCAAATTGGAAAGATAAAATATATAAAGTAATCCCGTGGCTAAGTAAGTCTCTGTATTTTATTGCTAATAAGCCAAAAAATATATAAATATCTTATAACAATCACGGCTTGACTGGCCGTGATTTCGTTTCTATCATTGGGTAGTACAGGTTTCTTCTTATATGATACAACGCACATTTTCAGAACACGGAAAAATTTCCTTCTTGCGTCGACTACATAACACTGCAATTTCACTGCGTCTTGGTTTTTTTCTTGCATTACGTCAGGTGCGTCGTGGTGGAAAATGGACAACCGCACTTATTATTTTTGTGATGATGCTCACATTTCTCAACCTTGTTGTGGTGAGCGGTATTTTAGTGGGTTTGATAGAGGGCTCTGTAAGTGCGGTGCGTGACAAATATTTAAGCGACGTTATTGTCTCTACTCTCAAGGAAAAAACATATATTGAAAACAGTCAGTATGTTGTAAATGTTGCAAAAGATTTGCCGTGGACACAAGCGGTGTCTGCGCGATACCTCGACAGTGGTACCGTTGAAGCAAACTATAAAACGCGTATCAAAGACACAGATCTTATCAATAGTGTAGGTACCATTATTGCAGGCATCAACCCAAACGATGAAAACGCTGTTACTGGTTTGCGCAATCTCGTTATCGATGGTGCGTTTTTGGAGCCAGGGGATTATGATGAAATTGTGCTCGGACACAACCTGCTTAAAGAGTATCTTCCTATTGAATCACCAGGTTTTACGACTCTTGAAGACGTGCATGTGGGGGACAAAGTGCGTCTGACGGTGGGAGGAAATACGCGAGAAGTATTTGTAAAAGGTATTATCAAAAGTAAGGTCGATGAAGTGAGTCGACGTGTCTTTATGACAGACACACAGTTGCGCAATCTCATTGGTCGCACAGACTACAACGTCGACGAGATTTCAATTAAGCTTAAGCCGGGCACTGACCCTGTTGTTGCTCGAGATGCGCTTCTTGCTGCTGGGGCAGGGCAGTATGCAAAAGTACAGACTTTTGAAGAGGGTATCCCAAAGTTTTTGCAGGACATTAAAGACACCTTCGCTATTCTTGGAAATGCGGTGAGTTCTATTGGCCTTGTCGTTGCGTCGATTACAATTTTTATTGTGATCTTTATTAATGCGATTACGCGAAGAAAGTTTATTGGTATTCTCAAGGGCATTGGTGTGCATTCTACGGCAATTGAATTTGCATATATCTTGCAGTCTCTTTTTTATGCGCTCATGGGAACGCTTGTTGGTATGGCGGTATTGTTTTTCTTCCTCAAGCCCTACATCGCGGCGCACCCTATCAACTTTCCATTTAGCGATGGAATTCTCGTGGCAACGGCGAGTGGTACACTGATTCGCGCGGCAATATTATTTATTGCCACACTTATCGCTGGCTACATCCCGGCAAAGATTGTGGTCAACCAAAACACACTTGATGCGATTTTAGGTCGATAATATACACATATGATAACCGTCGAAAACCTGATAAAATCTTTTCATAGTGGCGATTCAGAGCTTGTTGTACTCAAGGGTTTAAGTTTTTCCGTAGATCAGGGAGAGTTCGTCTCTATTACGGGCCGATCTGGCTCGGGTAAGAGTACGCTACTATACCAGCTTGGCTTGCTCGACCAGCCAAACTCTGGGCGCATCAGTATCGACGGAATCTCTGTGCTTGACCTCACACAGCGTGAGCGAACACAGTTTCGTCTTGAGCGTCTGGGATACGTGTTTCAGGATTATGCGCTCTTGCCTGAGCTCACGGCACTTGAGAACGTCATGCTTCCTCTTATCATGCTGGGTAGTTCGATGCCTGTTGCGCGGGAACAAGCGGCATGGGCCCTGTCGAAAGTTGGGCTTTCAGACAAGCTCGGCAACCTTCCAAGCCAGCTTTCTGGAGGCCAGCAACAGCGTGTGAGTATCGCGCGTGCGCTCGGGCACAATCCAAAAATTATTTTTGCCGATGAGCCGACCGCAAACCTTGATAGTGAAACGGCAGAAGTGGTGCTCAAGACATTTGAAGAATTACATGCGGAGGGA
Source organism: uncultured Candidatus Saccharibacteria bacterium (assembly GCA_964390845.1). GTDB lineage: Bacteria > Patescibacteriota > Minisyncoccia > Phycocordibacterales > CALRHW01 > SICJ01. Next base: position 98,179 of record CAYMIL010000001.1, on the reverse strand, counting down.
CAGACAATCATTATGGTGACCCACGAAGAAGAATATACAAAGCGAACAGATAGGGTCATTGTGTTGTCAGATGGACTCATTATTTCGGATAAAAAACAAAGTAAAAGATCATGAACATACTAAGGAACAAATTTTTCATCATCGGTCTCATCGTCATCGTACTTATCGGTGCGGGCGTGTTCCTCTTTACAGGTAATGGTTCAAAGGTGACGGTTGTTGCTGTAGAAAAGAAAGATCTTGTTCAGACTGTTCGCGCAACAGGAAAGACAAAGGCTGTCGATTCTGTGGATCTTGGCTTTGATAAAAGCGGACGTGTCGCGCTTGCACTTGTTGATGTCGGGAGTCGTGTGAAAGCTGGTGATTTGTTGGTGCAGTTGGAAAATGATGATCTTCAGGCTGATTTACTCAAAGCGCAGGCAAGTCTTGCTGAAGAAACAGCAACGGCAGTTACTAACGGTATTGCAGTGTCTGATGCACTACGCAATGCAACGGTTGCTATTTTTGATGCGTATGCAAAAGCAGAGGCGGCAGTGCATAGTAATGTCGACCAGTTTTTTGAAGACATCGATGACATGAACGCTCTCGATTTCCGACCATCTGTGATGGAAACAAATTCACGCTTCTATTTCACAATACCTTTTGGCGACAGGACAAATATCCGAGGCGAGCGTCGAAATGTCGAAACAGAGCTTCTTGCGTGGAAGCAGGAAGTCGCCGCTGTGTCTGGGGGTGATTCAGTGCGCACCACGTTGGAGCAATCAGAAAAACACATGATTGTTATAAAGAAGCTTGTCGACCATGTTGCAACTGTTATCTTCGGTATTTCTTCAGATGATGGAAATCACCCGACAACAGTAGCAACATATAAGAGTGACATGGCAAGCGCGCAGGCATCTATAAACACGGCTCTCGCAAATCTTGTTTCCGCTCGAGAGAAATTGAACACAGCGGAAGCGAGTGAGGTTGCGACAAATCTAAGTGGCTCGGTCTCTGCTCAAAGCGCTCGCGTTCTTCAGCTTCAGGCTCAAATAAAAAATACGCAGTCGGCAATTGCTAAAACAGCGATGTACGCGCCGTTTGATGGTGTGGTCACAAAGCAGGAGGTTAAGAAAGGGGAGATAGCGACAGCGGGCGAGGTACTCGTGTCTATCATATCCGATAATAAGCTCCAAATTGAGGCGAACATTTCTGAGGTAAATATTGGTAAAATTGCAGTTGGTAACCCTGTCTCAATCACACTCGACGCATACCCAGGTGAGACATTTTCTGGGGCGGTTTCGTATATTGACCCCGGAGACACTATTATCGATGGCGTTGTGAATTACAAAGTGCGTATTTCGCTCAATACTGCCGATACGCGCATCAAAAACGGTCTGACGGCTAATCTCACTATAGAGACAGCTCGCCGTGCTGGCGCCCTTTCTGTGCCGTTGTATGCGGTCCGTACAAAAGACAATGTTTCTTATGTGCAAAAGACATCCTCGGATGGCGTTCAGAGTTCTGAGGTCCAGGTCGTTCTTGGTATTGTCGGACAAGACGGTAGCGCGGAGATAGTATCTGGACTTTCAGAGGGTGATATGGTACAAGTCGGATCATAATGGCAACACACGAAATTCTTTTGTTTTATAAATATGTCGATATAGCGGACCCGCACCTTCTAATGCGGGAACAGCGTGCGCTATGTGAACGTCTTGGTCTGACAGGGCGTATGATTCTTGCGACAGAAGGTATTAATGCCACCCTCGAGGGTCTTAAAGACAATACTGACGCGTACTGTGAAGTAATGAAGGCAGACCCTCGCTTTTCAGACATTCATTTCAAAAAGAGTGACGGAACAGGAAAGGCCTTTCCTCGTCTTTCAATAAAAGTGCGAAAAGATATTGTGAGCAATTCGTTTGGGGAGCTTGTAAAGGTGGACCCACGCACAACAACAGGCAAGCGCCTTTCCCCAGAAGAGCTCCACGAGTGGTTTCAAAAGAAGCCAGACTCGTTTTACATTATTGATATGCGCAATGACTACGAATTTCGTGTCGGTCGCTTTAAGAACTCCCTTCACCCTGGCCTTAAAAACTTCCGTGATCTACCCCAGAAGCTTGAAGAAATTGCTCATTTAAAAGATAAGGTTGTCCTTCCTGTATGCACTGGTGGAGTGCGGTGCGAAAAGGCCTCTGGATACCTTGTACAGCAGGGTTTTAAGGATGTATACCAGCTTGATGGGGGAATTGTGAGCTATATGGAAAAATACCCCGGCCAAGACTTTGAGGGTGGTCTCTACGTCTTTGATAACCGCCACGTGATGCATTTTGATGATCCGGCAACCCACAAGGCGATTGGTACCTGCGATTTGTGCGGCGCTTCCTCTGAAAGCTATGTAGATTGCCATCTCAACACCTGTCACCAGCATTTTATCTGCTGTGAAGAGTGCCAAAAAGGGCAGGGTGAGCTCATTTTCTGCTCAGAAAAGTGCAGAACCACCCACCACGCCACAGAAGGGGCTAAAAAAACCCTAGCTTCCTAGGTCTCCCAAAAGCAAAAAAACCTATATAATAGGCCGTTTTTATACCACATAATTCCCGTTTTGTCATTGACAAGGTTGCCAAGATATGCTAGTATATACATATCTCAGTTAACAACTGAGTTTTTTATTTGAATAACCCATTCAGGGACAATTCAAGTAAACACATTATGTTAAATGCAACTGCAATTGGTCTCTACATGGTGTTTTCTGGAATGACGGGTACGCCTGTGGCGGCCCAGGTTCCTGAAATGCCCAAGACTGAACCCCAGGTAGTCGAGGAACGAAAAAAGGATACTATTGAAAAGAAAATAAATACTGAGGCATACGTCCGAAATTACTTCTCAGATATTCCTCTTATGATCGAAATCTCTCGTTGTGAGTCCGGCTTTCGCCAGACTGATGAAAAGGGTAACGTGATTCGAGGTCTTAAGAATAATAAGGACGTTGGAGCTTTCCAGATCAACGAGTATTATCACTCGAAGACCGCGGAAGCCATGGGAATCGATCTTCACACCCTTGAAGGTAACGCCAAGTACGCCCGATATCTCTACGAGAAAGAAGGTGCGAAGCCTTGGATGCCATCATCTAAGTGTTGGTCAAAAGCCCGAGACTTGGCCGAGAGCTCAAATGTTCACGGTAACGCCTAAGTAAAAAATTTACAAAACCCCCGCCACGTGCGGGGGTTTTGTTTTGCGTGTATAATTTTTGCGTATGAATATACCCACGCAATCAATTGAACAGGGTTTCTATTATCACTACAAACATGATCCGGTCGTGGGAATTACGCACATGTGCTATGAAGTTGTTGGTGTTGGTATAAGTACCGAAGACGAATGTGACCCAAAGTTTGCGCATGTAGTCGTGTATAGGCCATTGTACGCAGATTCCAGTGTCTATACGGCAGGCAAGTTGTATTGGATACGACCAATACATATGTGGGGCAATGTTACAAAAGATGGAAAAACATTTCCAAGATTTAAAAAGATTAATGAGCCAGAACTTGTTGAGAAATTGACGCGGGTTCGACATGAGATGTACGGTGCGTAAGGCCGAGGGGGACAGTAGTTTCGCTTCGGCTTTGCTCGCATAGGCATACGTCGCACAATATATCTTTTACGACACGTACATAGAGGAAAAACGCCGAGGGTCTTCCCCACAGCGTTTCTTTTTTTCTTATCGATAGAGTTGCTTTGCTGCATTCCAAAATTCTGGATGACCTTTTTCTTTCATGTAGTACCACCACTCAACGCCCCACAAATATATCGTGTCGAATCCTGTTTTTCGAGCAAACTCAAGCATGGTGTTGAACTTGTCGATGTCCATACGCTCAAGTTGGCCTTCAACCGGCGTTTCGATGATCGGCTTAAGCAACCATGGCTCCGTGGAGAGCTCGCTTATAATAGCTGGCTTGCCGTGCGCAAAAAGACGCACAAGGTTATGTTTGATGCGGAAAAAAGCAGGACTGATAGGGTATTTCATTGGACCAAAGGTATGGTTCCATACATAGAGGTAGATGCTTGTGCCGAAAGCGTCAGCGCGTGAGTATGCTTGATACCACAAGCTCAATTCCCCGCTGTCGGTCAAAAAAATTGGAGTGTCGGAGTCGAGTGAGCGGACAAGAGCGATTTCTTTTTCAAAAAAAGTTGTGTCAAAAAAATCTTGGCAAGAATGTTTTGCGTACATTGTTAAAAAGGCCTCGTTTTCAACTTGCCAATATGTGAGGTTTGGATAATCTTTGTAGCGCGTTACAACTGCGGTTATGTAGTCGAGCAACTCTTGTTGCTTTTGCTCTTTTGAAAGACCTAGAGCCCATTGTGGGTCATGACATTCTGGCCAGCCAGGTAGACGACGGCCAACAGCAAGAATGACGTTTGCTTTTCGGTCTTTTGCCGCATTCATCTGAAAATCAAGTTCAGAAAAATTGTACTGATCTTTCTGGGGCTCAATCATCGGCCAGTGTGCTGAGAGTCTAAAATTTCTGATACGCAAATCATCGAGCGATGCGAGGAATACTTTTTTCCAATCGAGATTGAGCTCGTCTGCGTGAAGTTTGCTAAAAGAAACGCCGTAGGTGAATTGTTCGGGTATTCGCGCGTAGGACATAATCGCGAGAAATGCCGCGAGTCCGAGTGAGAGTTTAAATATCCACCACAACGTTTTCTTGAACATGTGACTGTTTAGGTGAATAGAATAATAAAGCCGAGAATAATAATTCCTGTTGCAAAGATTTTATGGAACGTCTCTCCCCTATGGCGTTTTTCAAACAAATATCCACCCATGCGTTTGCTAAATATGACTGCAAATATAAGCAAGAATACATATTGAAGGCTTGCAAGTGCGTTGACGAGCGCCACATGGCCGAGCTTCACCGCAAGTAGGATACAAAGGAAACTCACACCTGCCAGTGCTTTGTTGGCAAGAATAATGAGTTTGCCTTTCGACTTTCCATGCCCCATGTCTTCTTTGATATCACCTATTAACCCCGGCCACACAAGAAGCGCAAAGCCCGCAAGAGCAATTGCCATTCGTGACCAGAAGAAACCGTTTACAAATGAATTGTCATACACAAAAATCGCCTTTATAAGCACGATAGATAGACCGAATGAGATTCCTGAGAACAATAGATAGCCAAATGATCGCCAGGTGAGTTGGAAGTGTGAGATAAGAAGCATGCCGAGAATCAGGAGGCCAAAGCCCCAGAAGAAGTCGTTTGGTAGAAGGTCGCCAAGGATAACGTAGCTAAAAGAAAACGTGGAAATCGCCGATACGGCACCGACGACAGGTGTGACTTCAGATGGATCGGAGGTTTTGAGGGATTCGTAGAGTGACAGAATCGAAATGATGTAGCTGAGAGCCGAAGAAAGTGAGAGCCAGATGACAACAAGCGACGGAATTTTTACTCCACCAAATGGCAATACGATAAGTGCTGTCGCCGAAAGCATCGACACATAAAATGTATACACAACTGGCTTTGAAACCGTTTTTGTAACGATGTACTTATCGAGCAACACAACAATTGCGTTGAGAAATTGACCGATGATGACAAAAAGAATCCAGAGGTGTTCCATACGGTGTGCGAGGGTTACAATCCGTTAATAATATTCTTATATTGTAGCGCAGATGGGCGGATTGTGCGCTCGAGAGTTGTGTAATTGATCGCGATTAATCCAAAGCGTTTTTCAAAACCAAAAGCCCATTCGTAGTTATCAAGGAGTGACCAGTACAAATAGCCGTGTATATCAACACCGGCATCCATTGCTCTGCGCACCGCCGCGACATGGTCTGTAATAAACGCCGTGCGCTGTATATCTGAAGCGTCCGCTATGCCATTTTCTGTGATAATGATTGGTTTTTTGTATCGCTTAAGCTCCATAAGCACACCGTAGAGGCCATCCGGATAAATATCCCAACCCATGTCACTTTTTTCGTACGTTGCCCTGTCCCCAAACTTTTTGTGGAAGTAATAGTTGAGGCCAATAAGGTCTTGGTGTTTGCGAATTTTGTTGAGAAAGCGCCGATTCCAAAACCAATTCATAAACATTGCCGCGCATGTGTTGAATGGGTTGAAATTGGAATGGAAAAAGATGTTGTTTTTCGCGATGCCAACAGATAAATCTGGTCGGATGCGTTTGATTGCCTCGTACGCTCGTTTGTGCGCGACAGCAAGTGAAGAGATGGTGCCCAAAAATGCTAGTGGGTTTTTTATAAATGGCGGCCATTGACCTCGAAGGTATCCTCCAGAGCTGTAGACCATCGGCTCGTTTATAGTGAGCCAGATTTTTGATTTATTGCCGAGTTTTTCTACGACATACGCGCAGTATCGAGCAAAAATATCCGGAGCGTTTTTGTGAGCAAAACCACCTTGGCGTGAAAACCACAACGGTAATGTAAAATGCCATAGCGTGACCACTGGTGTGATCCCGCGCGTAAGGAGTGCGTCGAGTACACGCCCGTAATGAGCGACTTCTTCTTCGTTAAACACACCCTCTACTGGCTCGATGCGCGCCCACTCGATAGATATGCGATGCGCATTGTGGCCGAGTTCTTGAACAAGGTCAAAATCTTGCTCATAGAGACGGTAATGGTCGCACGCTCGACCACAGACAGGAACCCTGCCTTCGTGGGCGCCTTCTGCCCAGTCGGTATTTTCGATACCGCCTTCTACTTGATACGACGCTGTAGCACTACCCCATAAAAAGTTTTTTGGAAATGGATTCATGGAGTTAGTCGAGAACGTGTGTTAGCTGAGTAAGTCCTCCCACCAACTGAACGTGTAGTGAATGACGAGGTACATTGGACCGTATACCGGTAGTAATAGGAAAAATAAAAGTATTCGTAGAGATTTCATGGAATGTAAATCGTATTGTACTGTATGGCATAACGTATATGTCCGTGTTATTTCACAAGCTCACGGAACTTCTCCCATAGAAATGTTACGGGAGTTTTAAGGAAGTTGTTCCAGATTGTAAGAAACACATCCTGTATATACCCAAATGCCTTTTGGACCCAACCAGAGTTGAGGAACTTGATGATATCTATATCGAAGACAAATTTCAAGACAATGAGAGCAACAATGATAATGAGCACGGTCATTATCAATCCTTGGTTGTGTGGTCGTGCGTAGGGTTTTTCCATGTAATTATTGAATTGTGAGGATAATACATATAGTATAGTACATATCATTTCCACTCGTATCCACAGAATGAATACTTCGCGCGTACAGATTGTTGAGGTGTTTGATAAGGGCCTGTATGACCCAGCTGGTCTTTGTGCGCACGCACCCTTTACACAAGCATATTTTTATGGTGAATGGCAACGGGCTGTGGGTCGGACCGTGCGACGTTTTGTGATTCGCGAACACGCCAGTGTTGTGGGGAGCGTGCAGATTATTTTGTATCGCCTTCCTTTTGGAAAACTCTATGCCTATGCGCCATATGGGCCAGTTTTTGCAAACTCCCCTTCCCCAGAAGTGCTCGCGGAGTTTGCGCGTTTTTGTCTTGAGTTTGCGCGAAAGGAGGGTGCTGTATTTTTAAGACTTGACCCAACGGTGTGTCGTGAGAAGTGTGATGATGTGTTGTGGCAACAGTGTATGCGAAAAGCACCGCACGCTTCACAGCACGCTTCACAGGTTCAGCCGCGAGCAGAATGGCGTCTCGATGTTTCAGTTGCCCCAGAGGAATTGCTACAACAATTTCATAAGAATACGCGGTACAGTATTCGTGTTTCAGAAAAGCATGGCATCGAAACACGCATCATTGATCACGCTATTTCCTCTGTGTTCGAAACCTTTTTTGATATCTTGCAAGAAACATCTCGGCGTGACGGTTTCTCACTTCATCCGCGTGCGTACTACGAAGCTATTTTTTCTCAGTGCGATAAAGATGAGAACGCGATTGTGGTTTTGAGCTCATATAAAGATCGTGTGCTTGCGGCAAACCTCGTCGTTATGTATGGCAATACGGCGATGTTTGTGTTTGGTGGTACGCGCAGTGAACATCGAGATTTGATGCCCGCATATGCGGCACAGTGGGCAACGATGCGCTTTTTACATGAAAAGCAGGTTCGATGGTATAACTTTGGTGGTGTCACTGACGACCTAGACAAGCGCGCAGAATGGCGAGGTCTCACAGCATTCAAAAAGCGTTTTGGCGGAGAACTTCTCCAACATTCAATGCTTTATGATGTAGTTGCTCAGCCGTTGTGGTATTTCCTCTACACTATCTATAAAAGATTTCGATAACTATACTAGAAGTACGGAAGTGGGTTGAGGTAGGCATTTTGACTCGCTACAGGAATGCGGGCGTTTTTACAGTTTATGCTATTTGTAAGTGGCATGACTTGTACGCCCTGGTTTGCAAACAAACTGAGGTGTAAATGGGGACCGAACGCATAGCCCGTATTTCCGCTATAGGCAATTACATCGCCAGCCCGGACTCTGTCCCCTGCCTTTGCTTTTACAAGGCTTAAATGGCCGTATACGCTTGCTAGGCCGTTGTCGTGGCGTATAAAGACCCATTTACCATATGAGAGGCATTTAGGTAGTACGTCAGTATTTCCCGTCTCTTCGACGATGCCGTCCGCCACAGCTTTAACGGGGGTGCCGACAGCAGCTCGAAAGTCTAGACCGTTATGGCCCTTTCCATTGTATACACCGGTGCGAGAAAAGGCGGTATCGCCAAAATACTGCGTGATATACACGTTGTCGAGGGGCCACGACAAGATACCGTGTGCGGCGTTGGGGATACTGTTTGGATCGATGGCGATTTTTATTTGTGATTCAATGTTAAAAATTTCTTGCTGAAATGCATCACTCAGCGCTTTCTTGTCGGCAAGCATTTGTCTGTATGTAGCCTCCTCGTTTTTTGTCTTTGTGAGAAGGGTCTTTTTTTCTTGCGCGTTTTGATCGATAATTTTTTTCTGATCAACAAGTTGACCCTTTAAATCGAGGAGCTCTTTTTTAAGACTCTCATCTTGTTTTTTCTTTTGTTCAAGCTCGGTTTTGTATCCGCGCAATTCAAAAATCTGATCTTTTAAACCGGTTTGGAAACGCGTTAGGGTTTCGATGTTGTCCCACAAAGAAGATAAGTCTGTTTCGGCAAGTGTGGCCTCAATGAGTGAGCGATGCTCGGCTTCGTTGATGTCTCGAAGTGTCTTTGCAATAGTGGCACGATTGCGGATAATTTTCTGCTCCTTCGCAGAAATTTCAAGGGCGGTTTGTTGAATACTTAAATCAGCTTTTGAGATTTTACTCTCAGTCGTTTTTACTTCAGTGGTGAGCTTGTTGCCAGATGCATTGAGTGTCTGAATTGCGCTCTGCAGTGTTTGCCCGGTGCTACTTACAGTCTGAATTTTTTTGTCGAGTTCTTTGATTTCTTTATCAAGCGCATCAATCTGTTTTGATTTTTCATCGATACTACGCTGAAGCTCTTCGATTGTTGCTCCGTATGCTGGATGGGTGCACATGATAATCGCCGCAATACTTGCGAGCACGACAATGCTACCGATTGTCTGGCGAGTGTTCATAGTTTAAAGAAGTGAAAGCGCGTGTGAGAGACGGTTGAGAGTTTCTTGTTTCCCGATAATCGATGCGACCATAAATGGATCTGGGGATTTTTCTTTACCTGTGAGCGCGTATCTGATAGGCCACAACACAGACCCCCTTCCCTGTTCTGTTGCATAGTCCCATAGAGTGGTCTTTAGTGTGTCTGCCCCAGACCAGAGTGATTCATCGGCAGATGCAAATACATCGCGCGCGTGCTCGATGTGGCGTTTGGTTGTTGCGATACCTTCAGCACCCTTTGCTTTTTCTTCTTTCCATATGAGTGCGTCTGGTGTGTATGTTGGTGCAGAGAAGAAATAATCTACTTCACCGGCCGAAAGCATATCTGTGAGATCACCCCATTTCTGTATGCGCTCTAAAAGAAGGGGTGTGATGCGCTTGATTTTTTCATGTTGTGTATCGAGTGTGTTTGCTAGTGTGGGGCTGTGTGCGATAAGTGCTGAAGTTATCTTTTCTTGGAGTGCTTCTCGAGGCATGCGCTTAATCCATTCATGGTTGAGCCACAGCAATTTTGTTTCATTGAATGCGCCGCCTGCTTTTTGTATTTTTTCCAACTCAAATGCCGAAATGAGCTCTTCGAGTGTAAAGAGCTCTTGTTCTGTGCCTGGGTTCCACCCAATGAGTGCGAGGAAATTGCGCATTGCTTCAGGAAGGTATCCTTCGGCTCGATATTCCAAAATATCTTTTGCGCCGTCGCGTTTGCCGAGTTTCTTGCTTCGGTCATCACGAAGAATTGGAGGCAGTGTCACAAACTGTGGTCGAGGTATTTCGAGCGCATCATACAAGCTCAAGAAGCGCGGTGTGCTTGAGATAAATTCATCCGCGCGCATGATATGTGTAACGCCCATAAGGTGGTCGTCGATAATATGTGCGAAATTGTATGTTGGATAACCGTCGCTTTTGATAAGTACAAAGTCGTCGAGTGCTTCTTCCCCCGCTTCAAGGTCACCACGAACAATGTCGTGCCATGTATAGCGTTGTATCTTCGGTGTTTTGAGACGAAGTGGTTTTGTACCATCCCACACATCAAATGTGCTTGGTCGATGGTTGCGATACAAAAATGGTCGCTTCTCTTGTTTTGCTTGTTCTCGAAATTGAGCGAGCTCTTCGGGTGTGTATGGGTCGGGGTACGCGAGGCCTTTGTCGATAAGTTTCTGGGCGTATTCTTTGTAGATTTCTAGACGCTGTGATTGGATACATGATCCAAATGGCCCCGCTTTATCTGGGCCATAATCCCACTGTATACCGAGCCAAGAAAGTGTTTCTTGGATGTGTTCGATAGATCCAGGAACTTCTCGCTCTTGGTCTGTATCTTCAATACGAAGAATAAATGTTCCGTTGTTTTTGCGTGCCCACAGAAAGGCAAACAATGCGGTGCGTGCGCCACCAATGTGCATAAAGCCCGTTGGAGACGGTGCAAAACGTGTAACTATTTTGTGTTCGGATGTGGCCATGGTTATTGTTCGTGTGACAGTGCGATACCGAGGATTTCTCGCGCGATAAGCTCTGCCGCATTTATTTTGACGAAATTATGGGCCGCAGATTTCATGGCATCTTGAATTGCTGGAGTTTCGATAATGCGTTGTGCTTCTGATACAAGGATGTTTGCGGTGAGGTTGGACTCTTCGATAACACTGCATGCGCCAGATCGAGCGTATGCGAATGCATTTTTTCGCTGGTGATCACCATTGGTGTCGGATATTGGAATAATAATCGAAGGTACACCCCATGAAGCAATTTCAAAAATTGAAGAACCCGCACGCGATACGACAAGCGAAGCGGCTCCTGCAGACATGCGCATTGCGAGGGTGTCGAGATACTCAAACGGTCGGTATCTATTTTTGTGAGGGTTTGTGAGCAACATCGCACTTGTTCTGCCGAGTACGTCTTTAAAGTTGCTTTTACCTGTTTGGTGAATTACTTGGTACTTTTTCACAAGTTGAGGGAGTGCGTCGACAATAGTTTCGTTGATTATCTGCGAACCTTGTGAGCCACCAAGTACAAAAATTACAGGGACTTCTCGCTCAAGATGCAAAAATTCAAATGCACCTTCAGAAAGGACATTGGAAAGTTCTTTGCGTATTGGATTTCCTGTAAAAGCAACGCGATCTTTTGGAAAAAATTGCGCCGCTTCTGGATATGAGACAGCGATTCGTTGCGCGAATTTCCCTGCCCACTTGTTGACTCGCCCCGGCACAGTGTCAGATTCGTGAATAATTACGGGTATGCCCAAAAGGCGTGCCGCAAAAAGCGCTGGGAAACTTGCGTATCCACCTTTTCCAAAAACAACGTCTGGGTAGATTCTGAAGAGTGTCCAGACTGCCGTGAGTATACCCCACCCTGTTTTAAAGATGTCAAAAAAGTTGAGTACAGAAAAATAACGACGCATCTTTCCTGCGGAATTGCGCTTAAATGTGATGTTGTTGTCGAAGAGCGCGCCAGTATTGTATGGATCGGGCGCCATAAAGAAAAGCTCCGGCTCAAGTAGTCGGTTTTCTTTTGTAAGATGATGGATTTCTTGTGCTACGGAGATAATTGGGTAGAAATGCCCCCCAGTTCCCCCTCCTGTGAACAAAATTTTCATGATAGATTATGCGGTTTTTTGGTATTTGGAAATATTGAGCAGTATACCAACTTCTGCAAGGGTGATGAGTAGCGCAGTTCCTCCGTGGCTAATAAACAGCAACGGAATGCCTGATAATGGAAATACCCCCATCATCGAGGCGATATTGATGAACGACTGCGACAGAATCAGTATAACAATTCCCGTAGCGACTAGTCCACCAAATATATCTGGTGCTCGGGCGGCTATTTTAAGGCCTCGTAAGGCAAAAAAGAGGAACATGCCGATGATAAACAGGCTACCAATAAAGCCGAATTCTTCGGCTGCTACCGCAAAAATCGAATCGCCGATAGGCTCTGGTAAATAATTAAACTTCTGAATACTTTGTCCAAAACCTCGCCCCGTGATTCCTCCAGAACCAATAGCAATGAGTGATTGTCGAATCTGATAACTTGAACCATACGCATCCCGACTCGGATCAAGAAACGTAGTAAAACGCTCCATAAGGTACGGACGTGTCATCACAAGTGCGCTCAGACCAATGAGTCCAGTAAGTATGATGATGCCAACATCTCGAAAGCGTGCACCTGCAACAATAAACATTGCGAGTCCCGACGCACACATCACAAGAAAGGTGTCTGTATCTGGTTGGCTCAATAGTACAAGACCTGCAACGGCAGAGATAATTGCAAACGGCAACAGGCCAAAGCGCATTGTTTCAACTTTTTGTTTTACACCAGAAAGCCATGCGGCGAGATAAATAATGTATCCAATTTTCAAAAACTCAGATGGTTGAAATGAGATTGAGAACAAAGACACCCAACGCCGTGCGCCATTGATGAGCACGCCAAGCGGTGTAAACACAAGAAGCGTGAGTATCAGCGAGCCTACAAAAACGATAAGAGAATGTTTGCGCCAGAAGCGGTAGTGGATTTTTGAAAGTACAATGAGTGCTATTGTTCCTAAAAAGAGTCCGTAAAATGTTTGGCTAAATGCAACGTTGGTAAAGCGCGATCCTTCTCGAGCAAGGAGGCCCAGTGACGCGGAGCTAAAAATAAAGAATCCGGCGACAGCAAGAATGATAATTGATATGAGTAACGGCTTATCTACACTGCTGTTTCGCATGAGCCCATTAGATTAGTGGCCAAGTAGGCCGATAATAAGTCCGATAATCGCGCACAATACGCCGATAATCCAGAATCTCATCGTTACCTTGTATGACGGCCATCCAATCGCCTCAAAATGATGGTGGAGTGGAGCGACCACGAACACCTTCTTCCCGTTTCGGAGCTTTTTTGATGCGAGTTGGATAATATTTGAAAGAGATGTGACGATAAGTGGAAGTGCAATTATTGGAAGCACAAGGACGCCATGACCCTTGCCGAGTGAGTCTGTCATAAACGCGATAACACCGAGTGTGATAGTAAGCCCCATCATGCCTGTTTCAGACATATAGAAACGAGCGGGCGGAATGTTAAACCAGAGAAATGCGAGAATACCTCCGACAATAACGGTACACAGCGCGGCGAGGTTTATTTGGTTTTGATAAAAAGCGATACCGGCGTATGAAGCGTACGCAGATGCAAGAATGCCTCCAGACAAACCATCAATGCCATCGATAACACCTCCAGAATAAATACCTATAACGATAGTGATGAAGAGCGGAATAAAGAGCCATCCGATATGTACATCACCAATAAATGGGATACCGATTGAGTTGATTTCAAGTTTGAAATAAAACCACAGTGCGCACAATAAGCTTACGATACCCACTACGAGGAGGCGCTTTTTAAGAGAAAGACCTCCGCCGATATATGACCCCTTCCCTTGCCCACCTTGCGTACCAAGAAAATCGTCTACAAAACCAATTACTCCGCCAAATACAAGTGTGAAGAGTGGAATCCATGTTTGGTTTCGACTCAAGAAATCGAGTTTGACGAATGAATCAAATGGTACGAGACGCGCGATAATCCAAAAAAGAAGTGCTGTGGAAAGCACGGAAAACCACACCACGATACCACCCATGCGAGGAGTTTTTTTTACTTCGTCTTTGTGAAGTGACGCGGAAATAGTCGCCTCCCGTCCGTCGATTGTTTTTTGAACACTCTGCTTTTTCCACATCTGCTTTTTGTACAGAATATTGGTGAGAAAAGGAGTGAATGCCACACCCACCGCAAAGCTGATGACCGAAGGAAGTATGACTTTAACGATATCTATAATCATATGTAAGCATTATACGTCTACTCGTGCTCTTGTGCCATATAGTCTCGACTCGCCTTTACGAGTGCTCGAACATCGGAAAAACGTCCGTCTGCTGTGGAGCCGAGTACAGACACAACAAGTGGTCTGCCGAGCTCAGAATCAAATGCGATAACAAGGTTACCTCCCGCCAAAGATGTGTAGCCTGTTTTTGACCCAAGGACGCCTGGGATATTGTCGATGTCCATGTTTGTATTGCGCGCCGAGTGGGCAATATTGTCGAGCGAAGAAAATGCGGTTCGGCTTGTGCGTGTTGCTTCAACAATATCTGGGTGGTGTCTGAGTGCGTATTCAAACATACGAGCAACATCTCGCGCAGTACCATACCCACCACTTTGATATGAGTCCACATCGAGTCCGTTGTCGTTGAGAAATACTGTATTGAGCAACCCCATTTTTTCAGCCTTTTCATTCATGCGTGAAATAAAATCTGTCCGACCGGTAGTAAAGTCCCCCGCTCCGCTGTCTAAAGAACCAATGACAGATGCTACTGCTCGGGACGCATCGTTTGAAGACACTGCCAGACTAAATGATAACAGGTCTTTAAGCGCCCATTTTTCGTTTGTGTGTAGACCCGAATCCCCTTCTTCCGCCAAAAATTCTTTACTAATTGGAACCACGGTATACTCTGGCATAAGCTCAGAGGCAGTGATCGCTGTCATCACCTTTGTAAGAGAGGCCAACGGGAGCACTTGTGATGCGTTGAGCTCAAAGAGAGCGCGCTGGTGTTTGATATCCCACACAATCGCGGATTGTGCGGTAAGAGAAATATTTTCAAATGGATTATGTTCTACGAGTGGTTGAGAAATACCATCTGTCTTGATACTCTTCATTGATCCTAGATACAACAAAAAAAGTACCGCCAAAATTGCTGTAGCAAGCAATGGAATTGCATATTTTTCGATGAAGCGTTCGTTGTTATGCATGTGGGTTCTGACTTTCTGATTCTACACGTGCTGTACTTTCTTCTGCAACAGCAAATTCTTTCTGTACGTTTTCGTACTCGGGCATTTCTTTAAGAGAGCTTACACCCAGATATGATAACAGTTCGAAGGTTGGTTTGTAAGCAAAACTACGCTCACCATCTTTGCTTTCTGTTTTTTCAATAAGTCCACGAATAAGGAGATTGCGCACAATAAAGCCAGAATTAACCCCGCGGATGTAGTCGATCTCTCGTCGAGAGACAATTCCTTTGTATGTGATAATTGACAAGACTTCGAGTCCTGCCTTTCCGATATCTCGCGTAAGTTCTTCTTTGGTGAGCGCTGTGATAATCTCGCTTGCTTCTGGAGCAGTGGAAAACATGACCTCATCTCCATTTCGCACGAGGCGGATACCGCGGGTACTATATGTTTCCTGTATCTCAGCGAGTGCCTTCTCTACCGTGTTTGCGTCGATACTAAGTACTGTCGCAAGCTTTGCAACAGAGACGGGCTCATTTTTGAAAAACAATATTGATTCTATGAGGAGTGCGTGTGACATGGTTATGCGCCGTATGATGGAAGCGAGACGTTATCCGATTCCATATGAATATCTTGTGATCGATCTTCCTGATGAACTCTAATAATTCCCTGCTTCACAAGCTCCAGCATCGCAAGGAAACTTACTATTACAGTAACACGGTCTTCTTTTGAAACAACACCGTGCGTGCCAGCAAACTCTTTAAAACTCATTTTGAGACCTGTTTTTATCCGGTTTGTGAGTCGGTCAATCATTTCTTCTAGACTCATAACCTTCTTCACTACAGCTTTTGGAAGGGCTTCAATGATCGGTACATTACGCAATGCATCACGCACCGCAGATAGCATACCTGCAAGAGTGATGCGTTTGTCTGGAGAAAAAACGGGGGTAGTTGTGCGTGAAGGTGTTTTTGCAAACATCACCTGCTTGCCAAAGCGCTCACGAATATGCACGCTAAGCTCCTTGAATCGCTTATATTCTTTGAGACGTCGCTCAAGGTCGTCGATACTTACCTGCTCTTCTTCTGTGAGGGATAGTGTTGGTAGGAGGGATTTTGATTTGATAAGAAGAAGAGTTGAGGCAACAAGGATAAAATGTGCTCGATCACCGAGGGCAATGTGTTCAGATGACTGCACATACGCCATATAGTCATCGGTTACTTTTGAAAGAGAGATGTCGTTGATAAAAAGCTTGCGCTTTTCGATAAGCGACAGCAAGAGGTCGAGCGGGCCTTCAAATACTGGGGTTTTTACGGTGAGCATTGAGTAAGAATAGCTTTTTTTGAATCGAAAATCTACTCGTACACATTTAATCATCAACCCTCCTCTCCACCTCAAAAGGTAAAGAATCCACGAATTTTTCACCGTCAGAACTGTAAATCCAACTAAACAATTGTATATTCGGACTATTCTCTTTAAACTTTTCGATAGTTTCGATAGTTAGTGCTCGAGCGATTCCCTTTCTGCGAAATTCTGGGATTGTAAATGATGTACATAGATACAATGCATCGTATGTCTGCGCAGGAACAGTCTGATCAAACATCTCCCGTTCGGTAATTTCTTTTCTCATAAACTTCTCCTTCAATTCGCGAGTGGTGGGAATACGTATCACCCAAGAGACTGGATTGTCGTTACTATCAAAAGCGGTATGAAAACAATACGGAGAAAGTTTTTTCATTTTTTCACGTGATTCTGGAACTATGGGTATCTGTTCAGGATCTACTGCAGTACCAAAAAATCGCTCGGTAATGGGAGCCGTTTTTTCAGGTGGCGGCATTTCAAATGTGGAATGTAGCCCGAAGGATTTGAGGTTGTTCATAGAATAATAATAATATCAAAATTAAAATTCCCTCTCATCCCCCTCATTCATAATCACAAACTCAATGCCGTTTTCGGTTCGATTAAATCTCAAGTAATTAAATCACAAGGAAAAGAGTTTGCTTTCACTAAAATTATGAAGTGTGGAGTGTGTGGATCTGGTATAACAGCAGATGAAAAGTTTAAGAAATTACAAAATGGTGGGATAAATAGACACGTGTATTACAGATGTACAAAATCAAAAGACAGGAAGTGTAAAAATCCTACCATAAATGAAAAAGATCTCATCGAAGCTTTAACCAAAATGATTAAAACGATAGATTTAAATGAAGTTAAATTAACATCGAAATTAAATGCTGAAATACAAAAATTCAAGAAACTACAATCTATGTTTTTAGGAAAGAAAAAGAGTGAAAAGATTGAAACAATAGACCTTAGAGATTATGCGGAATTTGTTTTGAAAGAAGGGTCGGTATTGGAACAACGGTCTGTGTTGGAGTGTATTAGTAGTGAGTTGGTTTTGAAGAATAAGAAAATTAAGTTAAGTCGATAAAATTAATCTTGTTCCGACAATATAAATTTAAAATGATTTTCATAATACATAACATCACCAAAATTTTTATTTTTAGAATTTTGAGCATTAATATACATATTTGGAAAATTCATAAGACTAAGTGCCTTTTTAATTACATACATTCCTGTGCCATTTCCAGCACTCGAAACACTATTAGCATTTAGACCCCGTATACCATCTTTAAAGAGATCTTTTATTTCGCCTTGCTCTATTTTTATTGAATACATTGAAATATCTAAACTTTTTGATTCATCTGAATAGTTAAATCTAATAGATCCTTCTGGAATAGAATATTTAAGTGCATTAGAAAAAAAATTATACATAATTAAGCTGAACAATTTTTTGTCTAAAAAAACTGTAGACTCTTCAGAAAAATGCTCTGAAAAACTAATTTGAATTCCCGCCTCATCAAACTCTTCAGCAAAAGATGAATACTGATTTAATATTGCTTTTTTTAAAGAAACCTCAACATAGTTTGGAACATAATTATTCTTAACATAAATAATTTCCCAACCTTCTATGTGACTTTTTAAATCAAGTGACATTTTATTGAAATAATGGACCAACTTATTGTTTTGATCTTTTTTGTTGGAAGATATGTCACCAATTTTTTTTAAAGATTCAGAATAATTTGAACTGTACCACTTTTCATTTCCTAAGTATCCATCCATCTTTTGTGAGATCTGGGCAGAAATTCTTTGAATTATATGATTATATTTATTAAATCTATCACGTTGATTATTGATAAAACTTTTAGACACATCTTCTAGCATATCAAAAAATCTTTTTCTTATTGCGGTAGACTTTTTTTCATCAACGTTCTCTACTTCAAGGTAAATAAAATATTCGATACCATCGTAAGAAAAATTACGAATGTAGTCTCTCCTAATAGGATTAGAAGTATTAGAAATTATAGTCTCGTCATCTTTTTTCCTTACTTCGTACCTCATGTTGTAATTTTTTCTATGGCTTCATTAATAATTTTAATAAAGTCAGTAGTTTCTGATGCTTTAGGCACTATTTCATCAGATACATTTTTAATTTCTTTTAAAAGTTCATTTGGAATACTCTCTCCTGTACAAAGAACAATATATTTAGATTTCCCATATTTTTCTTTAAGCATTTTACAAACACCAACACCTTCTGTGTTTTGCGC
Source organism: uncultured Candidatus Saccharibacteria bacterium (assembly GCA_964390845.1). Taxonomy (GTDB): domain Bacteria; phylum Patescibacteriota; class Minisyncoccia; order Phycocordibacterales; family CALRHW01; genus SICJ01. The sequence goes on along the minus strand of CAYMIL010000001.1, from coordinate 79,272 downwards.
CAAATTCTTACCAACTCCTTTATAATCAACAAATATGACATTTGAATCCACGACTCTCACATCATCAATGTTTTTAATATCCTTTATCCATTGAACAGCATATTCCGCATTTTTTAAAGTCTCAATAATAGGAAATTTATTATCATCAATAAATAATATTCTTACTGAAGATTTATCCAATCGTTTATTTTGATTTTTATCAGGATTTTCTACAAGATGGGTTTCTATGCTCATCTTAATAAATTTAAAAATCTCAAAATTTGCTTTTTTAATTTTCTTACGAAAAATTATCACAATCAGTAAAAATGTTATTATTCCTAAAATTATTATTGTGGTTGAGTTCATATAATTTATTCACCAGACTTTAGCCTATTATCCTCCTTACACAACATCTGACAATTTTCAGCTATAGTTTTTCCTCCGTCATGCCAAGGATTAATATGATCAGCTTCCATATCTCCAATTTGAAATTCTCCCTTACAAACAGGACAAATTCCATTTTGTCTTTCGTATGCTTCTCGTTTCATATTTGGGGTAAAGGCACGAATTGAAAGATATCTTTCTTTTCGAGTAAGTACATAAGGATAGATACCAGACTTCTTTGTTACATCCTCATCTATCATTAATTCTTTAATTTCTTTTTCTAACTTTTCAGAATTAAGATTTTTATCTTTAAATTCATTAAAAAGTTCACCCCAATTAACTTGCGACATTTCTTTTCGATAATTAGGAAATACTTTTCGAACCCAATGAATTACATTTTGAAAATATTGCCATAATTCATCTGCATTTTTATCGTGCTGATGTTTTGCCATATATTCTTCAATCTGTTCGTTATTTATCCAAGACAAGGCAGTCTCAAGATATTCTTGTCTAATTGGTGAACCAGTTATTAATTGACCTCCATCATTAGCAAGTAAGTACGCCGCGCAATTTGATTTACTGAATTTTAACTTTGCATCAGAAAGCCAAGGGCCTGTATATACAGCATTTCTTAGTTCTTGAGGAAATAGTTTTTCTCCAGCAATATTGATAATTTTAAACCAATCAAGTTTTTCTTTATCATTTCCTTCGCAATGATAAATCATCAAATCGTAATTTAAGATTTTATCTTGTTCTTCTTTTGTTAGATTATGAAACATTGCAATTCTGCCATCAAATTCAATTGAGAAATCTCCATTCACAAACTGAGCAATACTAATTGTTCGTTGTTGTCCGTCGAGCACTTCAAAATTACCGTCTTCTTTTTTGACCCAGTACATTACATTCAAAGGAAAACCATTTTTTACAGTTCTAATTACTTCATCTCGTTGTTTTCCACTATATACAAATTCTCTTTGATATTTAGGACGAATATCAAGTTTTCCACCAAAAGCAGTTACACCCTCTTCTTCGCTGTCTTTGTAGTCTTTCACTACATCTGCAATTTTTATTTTATGTAAATCTATTTTCATATTGTTATTAATTAATATCTGGCAAATCTTTTAATTTGGTTCCTTTATATTCAAAGTAATTTGCACCTTGATATGCACCACTTGAATTTAATTCACCCTTTTCTTCAAAAATCTTATAGGTAAGAGGTGATAATTTCCAAGTTTGTCCCTGATACTCAACTTCACGCTCTCCACAAACTTTTGCGACTATATTTTTGTCTTGAATAAAAACTACCTCGTCTCCATTTTTCAAACCCTTTTTATAAAAACTAAATAAGCTACTTTGAGTTCTAACTTCTGAAACATTATCAAATTCTTTTTCTTTATCAATATTCTCTGGATAAATAACTTTTCCATCAAACGATAAAAGTAATTGTTTAACTAGTTCATAATCAAGAGCAAATAATTCACTGTCGCCAACTTGATGTTTACTAAAAATTTCATGTAAGAGCCTTTCTTTATCAGCATACTCATCAAGCTCGATTGCAAAAAATCTTTTTAATCCTGATACATTAGAGTATCCGTTTGCTTCTAGGAACCTCATTCTCTCAGAATAGTTTTTTGTACCAGTTTGTCCAATTTTGATCAACCCAGATACTGCCGTTGTCATGATGTAAATAATTCCTTTTTTCATATTATTTTTGTGGTTTTTTATTTTTGATAACTATACGAACAAAAACTGGTTTTCCGTTTATTGCACCATCTTTATCTTTGATAAGCCCATGTTCTTTAAAGGGAACATTGTCATTTTTACGAATATCATTGGAACTAATTATTTGAAACTGATTAGGGTTATATTTATCAAGAAAAGTGACTGGAACACCCATGGCATCTTTATAGTCCATTGGTATATCACTAACCTTATTAACATTAATTGCTTTATAATTGTCATATTCCGGATATTCATCTTTTGAATATTTTTTATATAGCGTGATTTCTTGTTGACGTTTTATTGTGTCTAGATTTGTAAACCACACTACACGACCCATACTAAAATATTTAATTCCGTTTTCTATTTTTTTTCTTGTTTCAGTAGGAATATCATAATCATCAGGAACTTGAAACCACTTTGTACCACCATTATCATACCCGAGCCACAATTTATTTTCTCTAACTAATTTAAAAATTTCTTTATAACTGACAGCGTTCTGATCTCCAATGATTAAAAATTTTTTATTGTACTTAATTAATTGAGCAACATATTCTCTAAACAGAGAAAACGGAGGGTTGGTAACTACAATATCCGCTTGCTTTAAAAGTTCTATACTTTCTTCACTCCTAAAATCCCCATCGCCCTCCATCGGTGACCATTCGTTGTTTTTATTTGCTTTTAATTGTTCTGCAATATCTCTTATATCAAAAGCACCATCTCCGTCCAAATCACTAACCTCATTAATAATAAACTTATTAGCCGTAGCTTTTGGACGGCCTTTTGATTTTTTTAATGTTTTATCATCTCCAAATAGCCCCAATTGAGTATTTGCAATCGGTGAAGGTTTATAACTTGTAGCAATTAACCTTTTTAAACCGAGAGCGTTAAAGTTAGTAGCGAAATATTTAAAAAAATTACTTTCAAAAGGATCGTCACAATTACAATACACAATCTTACCTTTAAATTGAGACTTATAATGTTTTAACTCTTTTTCAATATCAATAATCTGAGTATAAAATTCATCATTCTTAGCCTTGTTCGCCTTATGAAGGTTACTATTTAAATTTGTTTTTTCTTTACTCATAATTATTTCAGTAATTCATTAGTCGAAACCCCTAGTGCTTGGGCAAGGCCAGTAATAGTTGCAAGAGTAGGATTAGTTTTTCCACTCTCAATATTGCTTATAAAAGATTTATCGACACCAAGTGTTTTGGCTAACTCTGTCTGTGTAATATTTTTCTTTGTCCTAAGTGTCTTGAGATTTTCTCCCAATTTTTTAGCATCGTCTTTCATAAACCAATAGTATCACAGATTGTTGTATTAAACTACAACAATTAAATATTTTAGGTCACACAACCCTAACCACGATAATCATAAAGGTTTGGTCTTGTGGGCCAATTTTCTGGTTTTTGTAAACTATTCTTTGGTAATCTGGAAGTAATCTCACCCATTTTCGGATTGAGTAAAAATACTTTTATTAAATCATTGTCTTTGGTAGATAAATCAAATTCTAAAATTGTCTCCCAATATTCATCTGGAAAGTCTTTTTTGTTTGAGGTTAATAAAACATGATTTTGATGACTTAAAGTTGCGCCTCCAATAATCAAATCACCAGTTAATTTATCTTTTGGATCAAAAGTTTCTTTCTTTTCTTGTATTCTGTTTGTCTGCTTATATAAGAAATACAAAGTGGCGGCATTTGCCAAAGTTGGTGTATCAACTGGTATTTTTGGTAACTGATTTATAAAATTCGTATACTCTTTTTCATTTTCACTATCTTGACGATTTTTTAAAACTTCAAAACAAGATAGGGCTGAACAACAAATTCTATTTCCATTTTCTTCAAAACCTTTAATTATTGAGTTGCATGATTCTTTTGTATTTTCATCTACATAATAGATAATAATGCAAGTATCAAGAACTATTTTTTTAATTGGATCTAAATTCATAATCAATCCTTCTCGAGAGCTCGAACTAGCCCTCTTATTGGTGCCCAGTATTTTGCACCTGACCAATCTCGAGGAAAATCTCTTCGTGCTTTCCATCAAACGCTTCTATAACCAGACCATTTATATCAGTATTTGCTCGACCCTCTACAATCTCGTACGGCAGACCTATCTCATCTAGCTTTTTACCCACACCGGTATTTGTGATTACGCGTGCTTGTGGATTATTTTTCATGACATCTTTTAGGGAGTCAGTGTGCAAATGATCTGCGTGTTCATGAGTGATGAGAATGACATCTATTCCCGTTATTGTATTTTGATCTGTAGAAAAAGCACCGAGGTCAGTGAGTATTGTGAGGTTGTTTGTTTTTATGAGGAGGCAACAATGGCCTATTTTTTTGATGGTCATGGGGTTATTTTTTATTAAATTTTTCAAATGGTAATCTTAGATATCTCTATGGCAACCTCTTCCGGTGTTTTGTTATCTGTTTCGATTATTGGATATCCATAACCCTCAAAAATAGAACGAAGTTTAGGAGCAAACTCAATATTATTTAATATAAATTGTTCCAAAGAAATTCCAGCTGCTCTCTCCATCTCTTTCACACTTTCAGGAGTAAGGTGCCTACCCCTGAGACGTGACTCAAGATTTTTATCAGAAACATTAAGTAGTATTAGCTGAGCAGGAATATCCTCGCCTGTTTTGTATATGTTTTTAAATAAATCTGGATTAGCAAAACCACAAATTATTGTATTTTTCCCATTTTCAGCATTTAATTTGGCAACATCAAGCCAGTATCTCGTCTCACCATTTAGCCAATCTAAACCACCGCCATCAGGCACACCTCTTTCGTCAAGATCTCTAATGTCATATTTACTAGAATGAAGAATATTTTTTAAATGATTTAGTGTGGATGTTTTGCCTACACCAGAAACACCAGAAATAAAATAAACTTTGCACACAGCAACTATTGCTTAAAAGCCAATCCCACCTTTGCCCGTATTTCCCCCATTTTCTTTTCTGCGTGCATGTGCATCTTTTTTCCTCCATCTTTCAAAATGTCCATGATAAATTCTGTGTCTTGCGCTATCTTCTCGCGTTTTGTGCGAAGCGGTGTGATAAACGCTGAAATGTTACGCGCGAGAATTTCTTTTGATTCCTTATAGCCGAGTCCACCTTTTTCATATCGTGCACGAATATCTGCGAGCTCATCTGCGCTGGCAAAAAGTTTGTGGAGTGCGAAAACTTTGCATTCATCAGGATTTTTTGGCTCGTCTACACCCTTTGAGTCTGTCGGAATTTTCATTACAGCCTTCACGATCTCATCATCGCTAGCAAAAAGGCCAATAGTGTTGCCATAGCTTTTACTCATCTTTTGTCCGTCTGTGCCCGGGACAGTCATGACGTCTTTTACAATCAAAGCTTCAGGCATTTTAAAAGTCTCGCCGAAAAGTCGATTGAATTTTTCTGCCGTATCGCGTGCTATTTCTATATGCTGTTTTTGATCAGCGCCTACAGGCACTACGTCTGCCTCTGGAAGCAAAATATCGGCTGACATTAGTAGAGGATAATCAAAAACTCCGACGTTTATTTCATGATTTTTTGCTTCGGCGTCTTTGAAAGCATGTGCGCGCATGAGGTATGGCATCGTAGTGATGCAGTTGAAAATCCAAGCTAGCTCTGCTGTCTGAGGTATGTCGGATTGTTTGTATATTGTGACCTTTTTCGGGTCGAGGCCAATAGCGAGGTAGTCGATGGCTAGGTCGAGGGTGTTTTGGGAAAGTTGTGCTGGATCATTTACGCCCGTGAGAGCGTGTAAATCTGCAATAAATATATGACAGTCGTGCTCATCCTGCAGATCAATCATTTGCTTCATCGCGCCGAAATAGTTACCAATGTGTGGTCGTCCAGTCGGTTGAATACCCGACACTAGGATTTTTTTTCCTGATTTCATGTTGAAAATCATAACAGACGGAAGGTATAATTGACAAATACTATTCATGTCGTATTATATACAACGAGTCGCACTTTCCAGGGAGGTATGCATGAACCAGGGACGCTGCAATCATCGTCGCAAGATGAGCGTGAAGGAGCATGTCTTCGCCATTCTCCTCATGTTCGGAATCGTGAGTCTCATCTTCATGATCCGACTCTTCCTCTGTGACACCCCCTTCCCCCGCTAGCGCGGGGTTTCTTTTTTATTTGGCAATTAGTGCTCGTGTTTTTGGACCGAAATATCCTGATATTGGGGTGATGCCGTATACTTGACTTTATCATATAAAATGTGCTCTAATATTAAGAGTTACGTACCCATACCCCTTATTGGGATATGGATTGAAATATCGCTCTAGCGAATAAGGAGATTGACCATGTTCCCCAACCGAATGATCAGCTACATGCCCGTTGTCAGCAAGCGTCAAGTCCGTCGCAATCGCATGATCGAGACCATCGTGGAGGCATTGCTCTGCATTGTGTTCTTCTCTTTGATGGCGATTGCGAACGGAATCTGGTGGTGGATCTTCCTGATCATCACCCCGGCCTACATCAGCCTCACGAATTGGGGTCGATGGAAGAAGCACTGGGACCTCTTGCGTGTCGGCGATGGCAAAACTGGGCAGCAGATTTATGATGAGCTGCCCGAAGAAGATCCTCGCTCGTGACCCGCAACCCCGCAAACAACAAAGACCCCGTGTCTCGTGTTGTTTGCGGGGTTTTTGTTTGTCTAAACAGTTTCTAAAAATACACATCTGTCGCTGATTCTTCGTGTGGATGTGTAACGCGGATTGTTGTCAGTAAGATACAAAAACTACACCCCCTCCCCCCTCAATTGTTCCACGAGTTTGCGTGCTTCTTTTGAAAGCTTTTTCGGCAATTCAATATGTACCTTAATAAGCAAATCGCCACGCTGGTTTTTGCCCGCGCCAATCGGCACCCCCTTTCCTTTCACGCGCAAAATCTCGCCGAATGAGATGTGCTCAGGCGTTTTAAGATCAATGTCGCCATCGAGCGTTGCAATCGTGTAGGTGCTACCCAAAAGCGCTTCAGAGAGCTTAATATTGAGATCCATGACGAGGTTGTTGCCTTCTTTGCGGAATGTTGAATGACGCTTCACGTGCACTTTTATATACAAATCTCCAGAAACACCACCCGGCACAGCTTCTCCGCCACCTGTAAGGCGAATCATCTCACCATCATCAATACCTGCGGGGATTTTGACGGCAATCTCCTGCTCTTTTTTGGTAACCCCAAGACCCTTACATTCTTTACATCGGTCTTTTGGAATCTTACCCGCGCCATGACACGCTTCACAGACGCGCTCTGTTGCGATACTGCCAAGAATTGTACGCTTTACATCACGAATTTTTCCTTTGCCATTGCAGGTATCACAGGTTTTCATCTCCGTACCCGGCTCGCCACCGGTGCCTTTGCAGTGTGTACAGGTCGATGCTTTGTTGAGAAGAATTTTTCTGTCGACACCAAAGATAGAGTCTTGGAATGAGAGCTCAATGTCGATAGATATATCGCGACCACGCTTTACGCGCTCTCGGCGCCCGCCTCCAAAGATGTCGCCAAAAATATCTCCCAGATCAAAGCCTTCACCACCCTGTGTAAACTGACTGAAGTCGAAGCCGCCAAAACCCTGCCCGCCAAAACCACCAAAGCCAGCACCTCCATTGCCACCAAATGTTTTGCCATATGAATCGTATTCGGAACGTTTTTGGTCGTCGGAGAGGACACTGTATGCTTCGTTGACCTCTTTGAAGCGCGCTTCATCACCACCCTTTTTGTCTGGGTGGTATTGATGCGCCAACTTACGAAACGCTTTCTTGATATCGTCTTTCGACGCATCTTTTTGTACACCAAGGATTTCGTAGTAGTCTTTTGCCATGAATTATTTAGCTTGGTCGTCCTTCTTTTCCTCAAATGGAACGTCGCGTACGTTGTCCTCTGCTTTCGGTTGCTCTCCGCCCTGTGGTTGCTGTTGGTTCATGTACTGGCCAATCTTCTGGAGCTCTGTAGAGAGGGCGGATGTTGCTTGTGTGAGTGCGTTTTTGTCTGAACCCGCCTGCGCTGTCTTTACGCTCGCAATGCTGTCTTCAATTGTCTTTTTGATATCCGCCGGCACTTTGTCGCCTGCATCACGAAGAGATTTTTCTGCGGTGTACACAAGCTGTTCTGAGACATTGCGCGCCTCCGCCATCTCTTTCTTTTTTGTATCTTCGTCACTGTGCATCTGAGCTTCTTTTTGCATGCGCTCGATGTCTTCTTTTGAAAGACCTGAGCTTGCCTCGATGCGGATAGACTGTTCTTTACCGCTCGCTTTGTCTTTTGCTTTCACGCTCAAGATGCCGTTTGCGTCGATATCGAAGGTAACTTCAACTTGTGGCATACCGCGAGGAGCTGGTGGGATACCGTCGAGGATAAATCGTCCGAGCGACTTGTTGTCTGAAGCCATCGGTCGCTCACCTTGCACAATATGGATTTCTACAGATGTCTGATTGTCTGCGGCTGTAGAGAAAATCTGAGATCGAGATGCGGGAATCGTTGTGTTTTTGTCGATAAGCTTCGTTGCGACTCCTCCCATTGTCTCGATGCCAAGAGAAAGTGGGATCACGTCAAGCAAGAGCACATCCTTTACATCACCCGTGATGATGCCTCCCTGAAGCGCGGCGCCAAGAGCAACCACCTCGTCTGGGTTGATAGATTTGTTCGGCTCTTTTCCAAAGAACTCTTTTACTGCCTGCTGAATCTTTGGCATACGAGTCTGACCTCCAACAAGCACGACCTCATGAATGTCCGCAACCTTAAAAGGAGAAGCTTCCATTGCACGCTTTGTGATCATCATTGCGCGGTCGATAAACTCTGCGCAGAGATCCTCAAGCTTTGCTCGAGTCATTTTCATCACAAAGTGCTTTGGTCCAGACGCGTCTGATGTGATAAACGGAATATTAATTTCTGTTTCCATCGCCGTAGAAAGCTCAATCTTCGCCTTCTCTGCCGCTTCATCGAGGCGCTGGAGGGCAAACGCGTCTTTTGTGAGATCGATACCATGTTCACGCTTAAACTCCTCTGCGAGGAAGTGAATGATTTTCTGATCAATATCTTTTCCGCCGAGATGACTGTCACCATCGGTAGACTTTACCTCTACAACATCACCGCCCACTTCAAGCACGGAAATGTCGAATGTTCCACCGCCGAAATCGAAAACGACAATCTTTTCATCCTTCTTTTTATTGAAACCGTACGCAAGCGCCGCAGCTGTCGGCTCGTTGATGATGCGTTTTACATCGAGACCCGCGATAGCGCCGGCATCTTTTGTTGCTTTTCGTTGAGCGTCGTTGAAGTATGCGGGTACAGTAATGATAGCTTCAGTGACCGTCTCCCCAAGCTTTGCTTCCGCGTCTGCTTTTATTTTCTGAAGAATCATTGCGGAGATTTCTTCCGGTCGATACTCTTTGTCACCCATTTTTACGAGCACCCCACCACTTGATGATTTACTCATGTCATAGGGCACAGTCGCTTTATCTTTTTGCACTGCCTGATCTTCGAATTCGTGCCCGATAAAGCGCTTGATGCCGAAAATAGTATTTTTTGGATTTGTAACCGCTTGGCGCTTAGCGAGTAGACCAACGGTTCGTTCACCACTCTTTGAAATAGCGACGATAGATGGCGTCGTGCGAGCACCCTCAGCGTTTTCTAGGATCTTTGGACCTCCCGCCTCCATCACTGCAACAGCACTATTTGTGGTTCCCAAATCGATTCCAATGATTTTTGCCATATATTCGTGTGAATGAATTAGATTAATAAACTACTATCTATGCATTGTATACACCCGTCTTTACCTTTGCTGAACGTATCAACTTCCCATTGAGACTGTAGCCCTTCTGAAGCACTACGAGCACTTTATTATCCTCTTCTTTCTTGTCTGTTTCAAGGGTTTCCACAGCATCGTGCTGTTTTGGGTCAAACTCTTGCCCAAGGGGATTGAATTGCGTAAGACCGTACTGCCCTAGAGTCGAGAGTAACTGTGAATTGATGTACTCGACACCCATGCGCCACTCTTTTGGAGCTTTCTCCCATGCTTCTTTGTTGGCGGTCGCCATATCGAAGCTATCGAGTACCGGTATGAGATCTGAAATGAGCTGTTCGTTTGAAAACTTCACCATCTGTGCGTGATGCTCCTCATCGCGCTTTCGGGTGTTGATGAAGTCGGCTTTTGCTCTCTGCCACCCGTCGAGATATTCTTGTTTTTGCGCTTCGGTCGCTTTTAGTTTTTGCCGGAGTTTCTCTAGTGCTTCTTTAGGGTCTCGTTCTGTAAATTCTGCGTCCTGCTCAAAAACAATGTCTTCATTAGTGTTAGATTCTGTCATGGGTACACATAGATTATCAAAACGTTGTGTTGCTTTCAAGAACCAAACAAAAAAGTCCCGTTCAGGACTCTTTTGGAAGCTCTATTATCGCTTCGACCACTGAGGAGCTTTTCGAGCTTTCTTGAGACCGAACTTTCGGCGTTCTTTTGCTCGAGCGTCTCGCTTAAGAAGTCCTGATGATTTGAGTTTCTTTCGAAGCTCCGCATCGTATGCAACAAGTGCTCGTGAAATACCATGTCGGAGGGCTTGCGCCTGAGAACTGATACCACCACCCTTAAGTACAGCTGTAACCTTAAACTTTGCTGTGATAGCTGATGTTGTGAAAGGTTCTTTTACTACAATCTGGAGAGCATCTGTCGGGAAATATGCTGTGTAGTCTCGTTCGTTTACCGTAATAGATGTTTTCCCTGCCTCTGTGATTCGAACACGTGCCGCAGACGTTTTACGTCGGCCAATCGTTTCAATATATCGCTTGTTATCTTCTGTATTCATAGACGTTTTACTCGGTCACAATTAAGTTCTGAATTCGTTTTGCTCGCAACTTGTTGATTGGAAGCATACCGTAGACAGCTTCTCGGAACAATTCACTGTAACCCTTTTTGCTTACAACATGTGAAGCGGTAGATGTTTTAATACCACCTGGGAAACCAGAATATGTAACATACTCCTTTTCTCGAAGTTTCTTTGCATCAAGTTTTGCCTTTGAAGCATTGATAATATGCACTGTAACAGGCTCTACAGTATTTTTTACGTAGTGAGTTGTCTGCTTGCCCATGAGAATCTTAGCCGCTTCGCTTGCGATTCGTCCGAGCTTTTTGTCCTGTGCGTCAATCGTGTGTTTCATGGATTTATACGAATTCTATCTGAGCCATCGCACTTCTGTCGCTTGGTCGGTTGCCGAGCTTGATGATGCGAGTGTAGCCACCCTTTCGGTCTTTGTATCGAGGACCGATAACATCAACAAGCTTCTTTGCGCCTTCAGCACCAACACGAGCCGAAAGAAGTCGCTGAGAAGCAACAGTCTTGTTTTTACCTCGTGTAACCATCTGCTCGATGACAGGTCGGAGTGCCTTTGCCTTTGTCTCTGTCGTTTTAATTTTCTCGTTGATGATAAGAGAACGCGCGAGAGATGCAACGAGAGCATTTCTCTGGTTCTTAGGTCGTCCGAATTTCTTTGTAGATTTGTGATGCCGCATGGTATTACAACAGTATTACTTGAGGGTTACGCCAAACTCAGCGAGAACCTTCTTGATTTCTGAAATGCCCTTTGTGCCCATGCCCTCGATTTCAGCAATATCTTTTTCCTTCTTTCGAACAAGTCCACCAACTGTTCGGATATTTGCGCCAGTAAGTGCGTTCATTGTTCGTGCTGAAAGATTGAGGGACTCAATTCGAGTTTTGAGGAATTCAGGGTCGAGCTCTTTTTTCTCGCCCGCGTCTTCTGCTTCTACAGGTTTACTCTCAAGAACTTCCTCTTCCTTGAAACCAACAATAGCCTTAAGCTGATTGATCATGATTTCAATAGATTTTGAAAGCGCTTCTGTAGGAGCGATTGTTCCGTCAGTCTCAATTGCGATTCGAAGGCGGTTGAAGTCTGTTCGATCGCCAACTCGCATGTTTTCTACCTCATAGCTTACGCGTCGGATAGGAGTAAAGACACCGTCGAGTGTGATTGAACCGATGTCTACTCGGTTTTTCTGAATCATGTCCTTTGGCACATAGCCAAGACCCTTCTCCACAAGCATTTCCATAGAAAGCTCCGTGTTCTTGTCTGTGATGTGTGCGATAACAAGATCTGGATTGAGTACAGATACTTGTCCAGGAGCAATAATGTCCTTTGCTGTAACTTCCTGAATACCCTTTACCTTGAGGTTGAGAGTAACAGGCTCATCAGAATGCATCTGAATGCGTACCTTCTTGAGGTTGAGAAGTATGGTAATAACATCCTCCTTTACACCGTCCATAACGGAGAATTCATGGCTCACGCCATTGATTTTCACCGATGTGATCGCTGCTCCAGGAAGGGATGAGAGGATGATTCGGCGGAGGGAGTTGCCAAGAGTGTGGCCATAGCCAGGATACAACCCGTCAATTTCGTATACGGCAGAAAATCCGTTCTCAGAAACGATTTTTGGTTTCGAAGGCAAAACGATGCTGTGGTGTACCATATGGTTTTTAGTTAATTCGTAAATTATACATTAATTTTGAAATCTGGCAATAAGGCGTGGGAGGGAACGCAAAAACGTCGGTATTGCCGACGTATGCGTCCAACGGTGTTTGTTATCTGCTATAAAATTCAATAACGGAATTGAGATCAAACAAAAGCTCCCCCTTATCTACCTTCGGCGCACCCTGAACCTCTGCTCGCTTCTGTGAAGCGTCAACTTTGATCCATGATGGCGCTGTTTTCGCCTGAAGTCGCTCTTCAAGGTTGTTGAAAAGAGGCTTCTTTGAACTTCCCTCTCGAACCGTGATTACATCTCCAACGGACACTCGGTATGAAGGAATGTTTACTGTCTTTCCATTTACCTGAATGTGGTTGTGAGAAACCATCTGGCGAGCGAGACCGCGAGCGTGTGCGAAACCAGCTCGAAGGACAACGTTGTCGAGGCGTCGCTCGAGGATCTCGAACAACATACCCGCATTGTCTGTTCCCTGCGCTGAGAGTGCTTTCTTTACGTAATTTGAAAATTGCTTTTCTGAGAGGAGGTATGAGAATCGTGCTTTCTGCTTCTCATTCATCTGCATGCCGAAGTCTGTGCGTTGCTTTGGGCCACCACGCTTCGTCTTCGTCTTTTTTGTCTGAGAGAGGACGTACTTTTGAGTCTGCGTTTTTTCAAACACAGGTGCTCCAAGTCGTCGCGCAATTTTGTATTTTGGTCCGATAATCATATGTTTTATACTCGTCGTGGCTTAGGTGGCTTCGGGCCGTTGTGTGGAACCGGAGTCACGTCTTTTATTGATGAAATATTGATACCTTTTGAAATAAAACCTCGAATCGAAGACTCTCGTCCTGATCCGACACCCTTTACCACAACAGCAACTTCGCGAACGCCCATAGTTTGAGCTTTTGCGGCAAGAGTTTCGCCGATTTTTGCAGCTGCAAATGGAGTACCTTTCTTTGCGCCATTGAAGCCAAGAGAACCGCTTGAAGACCAGCAAAGAGTGTTGCCCTTTGCATCAGTAAGGACAACTTTTGTATTGTTGTATGTAGACTGAACATACAAAATACCCGTATCTACCTTCTTTTTAGAAGAAGAACCAGAGGACTTTTGTGTTCCTTCTGCTCCACCCTCTGCCTTTTTAACAATTCGTTTCTTTCCCATTGTGGTATGTGTGTATTACTTCTTCTCTACTGTTCGCTTACCGCTTCCCATGGTCTTTCGGACGTTTCCTCGTCGAGTTCGAGAGTTGGTTTTTGTGCGCTGGCCCCGAGTAGGCAAGCCACGAGCGTGTCGTGTACCTCGGTACGCCTTGATGTCTTTGAGGCGCTTAATATTACCCGCAATTTCTCGTTTGAGATCACCCTCAATTTTGAATCGCTCAATAATTGAACGGATTCTGTTTTCATCATCAACAGAAAGATCCTTTGGCTTCTTGCCATATTCAATCTTTGCTTCGTCGAGAATCTTGTGCGCGAGCGGGCGACCAATACCATAGAGGGTAGTAAGGCCGATTTCGATTCGCTTATTTTCTGGAATTGTAATACCTAGGATACGCATGGATATATGAAAAATGGATTAGCCCTGGCGCTGTTTGTGACGAGGATTACTCTTACATACGACATACACGTATCCTTTGCGTCGGACAACTTGGCACTTCGAACAGATTTTTTTTACTGATGCTCGAACTCTCATTACGATTTCGTGTGTTTTTCGTTTATAAACGTTTTACTATCCTACCTTTCCCGCCGTATTGGTCAAGCTCGACAACCACTTTGTCGCCGATAAGGACACGGATTCGATGAAGCCGCATCTTCCCTGCAAGATATGTAAGGATTTCCTCTTCGGAGCCTTCAAGTTTAACTTTAAAGAAGGTATTCGGCAATGCCTCAGTGACTATGCCGGTAACCTGGTTCTTTTCGTTATGCTTGTCCATTACAATATTAGCAATGCGGAATATACTAACAAAATACGGGATTTAGTCAACACCTATTGTCCGGATAGTGATTTTATCAGTATCTTTAGGGAACGACCTCTTCCAGATTGGGCTTACCACCGCCCTTGCTTTCTCCAGTGAAGAATACGAGGAAAGAATCGAACTTAGGCTACTTTTTGGCTTACCCGCAAGGTCTTTTTTGACCTTCTGCTCATCAAAAACCCATACAAACTTTGCTGGTCCGCGGAGGGTAAACGAGACATCTTTTACCGTGGCAGGGGTAAGGGTTTCGCTCGCACCAAGGGAAAACTCTAGGTTTTCAGGGTGTGCTACGTATACTTCCCCATCATGGGTTTTGATCGGTCTTTCCTCTGAAAGTGCCGCGTAGAGTGACTTTTTGTCGATTATCATACCAGTGAGGGTGCCTTTTTTGTTGATCTTAACGGTAGTGTCTGTGGTCTCTGTTTGGGGCATAGTTTCAAAAACATAAGATACAGCTCCTGGGTACAAAATGTATGAATCAGGGATTTGAGATGTTGCCTCTATCATAAGCTGTTCTTTTAGCTGTGCTTCGAGCTCATCTTCGGTAGCCTCAAGAGTGCTATCGGTTACTTTTTTTGCTTTTCCGACAAAGCCACCCTGCATTGGTGTTTCAGAACGAGCGTAGACTGTTGTGTAGCGAGGGTCACCCTTAAAGCCTGGGATAGTGAAGTCTGAGAAGCCGATATTGTATGTCTCGCCTGGCTTATCCGCATATACCGTTACAGATATGCTACCTGGGGTAATATCACTACCCTTTTTGGTGTATCCAGGCACAACAACAGCATCGGTAATGCGATAAATAAGGCCGCCGGGAGTCTGAAATCGTGTGTTTGCAATAAGTCGCTGACTTGTAGCGCTGTTTTTATTGTAAATAACAATTTTTCCAGACGCCTTTTTCTCAACAGACTCCTCGCCTTGTGCCGGAACTGTTTTTCCGAGCTCTTTTGAAACAGTTACGAGATCGTATCCGAGCACACCCTCATCGGCACTTTTCTTCGCAACAAGTGCGGCGTTAATATTTGCTGTTTCTGTCTTTGGAGTGATGGTTACCTCAGCGCTGACAAACAAAAAGGAAATCCCGTACACAAGAAGAAGGACGCACGCAACGACGATACTCCAAAAACCTTTTTTTGAAGGACCATGTCGGCGTGGTGGTGTAACCAAAGAAGATGTGTCATACCGCCGACTCAAGCTTTCAACTCGAGGTGTTTCAAAAGATGAGGGTGGTGTCGGTGTGGCTGTAGAAGAAACACTTGCACGAGCTCGTGTTCTCCGACTTGGAATCGGAATGTTTCTGATCGTTTTTTGTTCGGGAGGAACTACATCCTGCACAATTTTTTTGATCATATGTGTACGCGTCTAGAAAATTTCAAAGTATACAGACTATTGTATACGATTGCACTCACACTGTAAACAACAGTTGTTATTGCTCATTGAACAACTTTGAAAAGAAAATGCTTTCGATTGCCAAAAATGGGTCGTGCGCTGTATGCGCATCAGTGTCGACAAGTGCACAGAGCGCTTGTGTGTCGAGAAGTACCACAGGTGTTCCCTGCAAATTGATCGTGCCTTGCGCCATGGGGGCGAGATTTTTTTTGATACATGATACAAACACAGGAGCGAGCTCTTCATCTGCTGTCACAAATATTTTTGCGGGTACGCGCTCCCGTATCATGTCGCTCACTACTCCCGAAAAATAATTTCCCCACACAGTGTGTGCCTCTGCGTATGTTGCATCAATTTTTTGCGCAACAGCACGCTCGGCGTTGTCGTGTGCGTGCAAACTCGCAAATGACATCGCGATGTCTGTTGTTACATCAAATGCCTTTGCTATCTCCCGCACCAAATGATTTCTACCCATAGGAAATGACGCAGTTTCCATAAGAACATGGTTTTCAACAAAAGAAACGTCTGTCACTTCAGCAGACACATCAACAAAGAGGAAATTTGTTTCTGATGGCGCTAGGTCGCTCACTACGCTTTGCCCCACTAGAGGAAACGAGTGAATAAGCATGTGTTTTGCATAGAAAAACTTGCCCACAATGCGCTCGATCGCATCGACAACGCTCGTAGGAGCGACACTTAGGTGGATAGCAAGCTCAATATGCTCAGCTCGTTTTTCATACGGACTCGATGTGCTATAACCATTGAGTGTTGTATGAATTACTTTTTTCTCAATTACCTTAAAGTCGCCCTTGGAAAAAACACCTTCGCTGTGTACGAGTAGATTTTCTTCAAACAACCCTTCTTCTTTGTCGAGCAACTCGCGTACAAAACCTTTTGTAATAAAAATAGGATCTTTATTTTCGATGTGAACAATTTTTGTTTTTGAGGCATACCATGGTGATGCCAAGATACAAAATGTGTGACGAACTTTTTCGTTTTTTATGCCAAGCGAGTGGAGAACGTGTGGGCCCTGCTCTGCCACATGCGAAACCGCCGACTCAAGCGCAGAGAGCATCACCGCAGAGAGATGTTTTGAGTCTGGTTGTATAGGAATAGAGAGAGGTGCTCGGTGAGTAAACACCATACGGGGTTTCGCGCCGCGCGCAAAGACGACAAGTGCCGCGCCGACACTACCGTTTCCGATGTCGAGTACGAGATTTACCTCTGACATGCCGTACATTATACCACAGAAAGAATTGCCTTGATGCGTCGAACGCCTGAAGAAACTGCTTCTTCTTTCACGATTGAGAAGACGCCAAGCTCACGTGTATTGTTTACATGTGGTCCACCACAAAATTCTTTTGAATATGCCGTGTCGAGTGTGTCGCCAATAATATACACACTCACTTCATCTCCATATTTTTCATTAAAAAGGTGTCGTGCACCTGTGCGTAGTGCTTCGTCTTTTGGCAACACAACACAGTGTACTGGGAGAGATGCTGTAATTTTTTGATTTACAATTTCTTCAACTCGACGCTTCTCTTCGTCTGTCATTTTTTGAGGATGCGTAAAATCAAATCGTAATCGCTCAGGAGTAATATTTGAACCACGCTGTTCTACATGCTCGCCAAGAACATCCCGAAGCGCTTGATGCAACAAATGTGTAGCAGTGTGGTACCGCACAGACATGTCGTCTGTCCCCGCAAGACCTCCCTTGAATTTTTGCTCAGCACCCGCGCGAGAGCGTTCTTGGTGTTGTGAAAACTCAGTTTTAAAACTCTCCATGTCGACTTTCACCCCTCGTTCTTGAGCAAGTTCCTGTGTCATTTCTATTGGGAAACCATACGTAGAAAAAAGCACAAATGCATCGGTGCCAGAAATGGTGCCTTGTGATTGCGATATTATTTTCTCAAACTGCTTTATACCGTCAGACAACGTTTTTCTAAATTTTTCCACCTCCTGATGTATAACACTTTCAATCGATGCACGCTGTGCTGTTATTTCTGGATATTCTGTGCCATATACCGTGGAAACATGCCCGAGAAATTCACTCAATGTACCTGCATCTATGTTGTGTGTGCGTGTATTGAGCACTGCACGACGAAGAAGTCGGCGAAGAATATAGCCTCTATCTGTGTTTGAGGGCGTAACGCCGTCGGCGATAAGAAATACTGAGGTGCGAATATGGTCAGCAATGATACGTTGTGCTCGAGTTGTGTCCGCTATTTTTTCGGCCACACGCACAAGCGGAGCAAGCACGTCTGTGTCAAAAATAGACCGCGCACCAGACAGCACAGCAAGTAAGCGCTCGAGGCCAGCACCTGTGTCGACGTTGTGTCGCGGAAGCTTACCCACAACCCGACCATCTTTCTTTTCATACTCCATAAAGACGTCATTCCAAACTTCGACAACCTTCTGCTCATCGTCAGCACGCATATACTCCTCCCGCGTCATACCATCAAGAAGCGTACCTGTAAGATCATAAAACATCTCAGTGTCGGGACCACATGGACCGTTGTCTCCAGCACTCCACCAATTACTTTTTGCGCCCATGTAATAGATTCGCTCACCAGAAATATTGTGCCGAGCAAATATATCTTTCCATAGCACATACGACTCTTCGTCTTTTGGTGCATTCTCATCTCCTTCAAACACCGTCACATACAAACGGCGCGGATCCAAGCCAAGACCTTTTTCTTTTGATGTCAGAAATTCAAAACTCCACTCTATTGCCTCTTTTTTAAAATAATCCCCAAGCGACCAGTTGCCGAGCATTTCAAAAAAGGTTGCGTGCGTATTATCTCCAACACTGTCGATGTCAGTTGTGCGCAAACACTTTTGTGAGCTTGCGAGACGCGTACCCTCTTTGTGTTGTGCGCCAAGCAAGTACGGAATAAGCGGCTGCATACCCGCCGTATTAAAAAGTGTATTGTCTGTTACACCCTTTTCATCAGTCGTAACCAGAGATGCTGAGGGCAACACGGCGTGTCCGCGTTCTTTAAAAAAGGCCAAAAATGCGCTTCGAATCTGCTGTGAATTCATACGCCAATACTATATCAATTTCTCTTCCTTTGCTAACACCTCAAGCCTACGGATGTTCTCGGCAATGCTTTTAAGACCCTCTTCAAAAAAGCCTGGTTTTGTAGTGTCTATGCCTATTTTTTTGAATATACGCTCTGGCGTAGCACTACCTCCTGCGCTCAAAAACTCCTCAATCTTTTTTGCAAACGATGGTTGCTCAACATATTTCTTATAGAGCGCCTTACTGATGATCTGTCCGTACGCATACGAATACACGTAGAAAAATCGTCTGATGTGCGACCATGTGATGAAAAAGTATCCGTCTTCTTTTGTAAGCGAAAAGAGTGGTCCGAGATACTCCCGCATGCGCGCATTCATCATGTCTGCAATTTCTGCGGTCGACACATTTCCCTTTGTGCGAATTGCCGTATGAAGGTCGAGCTCAAAGTTGAAGCAAGCTATCTGACGATAGATTGTCTGAATATCGTCGTTGATGCGGTCATGGAGAGCGATAACCTGCTCACGTTTTGAGAGTGTTTTAAACACCTCTTCAAACACAATATTTTCGAAAAACGTACTCGCCACCTCAGCGACAGCTGTTGAATATCCCTGATACAACACATCTTGTTTTTTACTCAATTCTGTATGGAATGCATGCCCCATTTCATGCGCGAGTGTCAGTACGGAATCGAGGTTTTCGATATGGTTGAGAAGCACGAAGGTTGGCCTGTTGAGACCACCCCAACAAAATGCCCCACCCTCTTTACCTTTTCGTGGAAACACATCAATCTGACCATTGCGCAAAAAAGTCTGGAATGTTTCTTTATACCATGGGCCGAATTTTTCAAAACCAGCAGAAGCAAGCGCAACAGCTTCTTCAAAAGTAATCTTCTCTGACGTGTTTCCAACAGACGCGGCACGGTCGGGGTATCGAAGCGTATCGAGCTTTAGAAGTTGTGCCTTCACGGCATAAAAATTATGACTCACTCGCTTATACTTGTTCACACTTGAAAGCAGTTGCTTGAGCGTTTTTTCTGAAATTTCGTGAGACAGGAGTGTGGCAGCATAGGGAGTTTTGAAACCACGCAGTTCATCGCTAATTTTTTTGTCTGTATAAATCGCGTTTATTTCTGAGGTACTGAAATCCGCCACGCGCACAAGCTCTTTCATGACCTTGTCGTGAAGTGCATATCGATCTTCTGTCTTGAGGGTGTGAATGCTGTTCATTGCTTCAGACAATGGCATAGTAGTGCCTTTGTGTATCACTGTTTTTTCATTGAGTGCCTTCTCTACGCCACGTACCCATAAGTCGTACGCGGGCAACGACATGAGGTTTAAGATTTTTTCCTCAGATTCGGACAAATCGTACTTGCTAGTGTTGAATATGTGTTTGAGGAGGTGCGCGTAGTGTGTAAACGCCTTATCTGCAAGAATACTTTTTTGAAATGGTGCGGGTATTTTACCAAGCGCGAGTCCAAAAAATACAATTTTATTTGCTGTGTTTGTAATGCGCTGTGAAAGAGCGCTGACACGCGCTTGCACCTCTTCGTTTGAGCTATCGACGCTCGCTCGCAAATGGACATACACCATCGGTTTTAGAGAACCAACCGTTTCACTCAGTGCACGCCAATCACCAAGTGCCGTGAGTAACTTCTTTTTATTTTTTAGCCAATCAGTTTTTCCTTTATATTTTTTCTCAAACTGCGCATACGCACGCTCATATGCACGCATATCTTTTTCAAATTGCGGATCGTTAAACGATGAATAGAGAAGAGTTACATTCCATTCTGTTGGGTACGGATACCGTGTGTCTTGTGTGGTCATAAATATTTTTTGAGTATCTTAAAATCCTCTTTGAGCATGTCTTTTGTGGTCGAATTATACACGGCAACCGCTGGGTGGTACAGAGGAAGTAGTGTGATAGGACCATAGGATGCTTGCACGGTAAATTCCCTGCCGTGCAGTTTGGAAATTGGCTCCAGTTGTGCCTCAAGACCAAATTTTTTCATACTATATATCATCGCAAAGCGGCCGAGTGTTGCTATTACAGCCGGCTGAATAATATCTATTTGTCGATCAAGAAAGGGTGCGTATATGTCTATCTCTTCTGGCAATGGATCGCGGTTTTGTGGAGGACGATCTTTTACAATGTTTGTGATGTACACTTTTTCGCGGGCAATAGAAACTGACTCAAGCAACTCGTTTAAAATTTTACCCGACGCGCCAACAAACGGACGTCCTGTTGCTGCCTCATTTTTTCCTGGCGCCTCGCCGATAAACATAATCCGCGCGTCGTGGTCTCCTTCACCAATTACGGGAAATGTCTTATGCGCAACACGAACCGCATAGAGTGGAGAGGCTTCGAGTGCAAAGACATCGTCTCGGACCTGTTTCATTTTTTCTCTCTTGTCGTTCATGGTGTGTAGTTGCAATAACCCTCCGAGGCAAGTAGTTGAGCTTTTTTTGCATCACCGCGATTGTAACGACCAAGTGTACCATTTGAACGGATGACTCTGTGGCACGGGATATCGGGATTATAATTTTTTTTAAGAATACTGCCCACCGCACGACTAGCGCCAGGGCTACCGGCGAGGCTCGCAACGTGACCGTAGGTCATCACAGAACCACGAGGAATATCGCGCACAATCGACAATACCCTACGAGTAAATGTGTCCTCTGACATGCGGACATCATACCACGTCGGACATCGCTTCAATATACGAGCAATAATCACAGGTTTTTGTGGGTACCGGAGGGGTGTCGCTTTCCAGACACGTGTGAATATCGTACAACACATCCTCAATCCAGGCATCAGAGCCAGTGTACGGAATAATAGTCACATCAAACTCAAGCTTTCCATCAAACGACTCTTTATCTGTTTTTCCATTTACATACACAAAATATCCAGTATCCGACACAGAAAACTTCTTTCCCCTAAGTAGCCATTGATACACCTCCATCTGGCGACGATACTGGTTGTGCCATTTTGTATCTTCGAGCTTGTCGATGGAGCCATCTTTTGCTGTTGCTTTATAATCAACAACAATCAGCTCTCCTGCTGGGTTGACCCAAATATCATCAACAGCACCCGACACAAGAAGTCCTGTTGGCTTATGTATATGCTGGATTCCTGTAAAGTTGTGCCTCCACGCTTCAAGATCTTTGTGTGAAAAAGGCACCGCATCTATTCCGTAGGTATCCATAAGCGGATGAGGTCGCTTGTGGGCGCGGTGTATATCAAATTCTTTTTTGAGCAATGCATCGACAGCAACATTGAGTGTAAACGGTGGGGTGTCTGGACGTTTTATACCAAGTTTATTATCTAGATAAAAACAACGAGGACAGTTGAGGAACAGGTCGATTTTTGATCGACTCAATTTCCACTGTGGTCCACCATAATTCCATGACGCACTTCTTTTTTTGTATCCGTATTCAGCCACTAATCTTATGCGACGTTATGAGTAGGGCGCGTTGTATCGTCGGAATCGTTGGGAAGGAGATCATCTTTGAGCGCATCTTTTATTTTATCTTCAAGAGACCACAATACAGTAAATGTTGCGAACGTAAGAATCGTTGCAAAAACCGCTACCGCGAATAGCTTAAAGCCAACCGCCATACCGATACCACAAGATACCCACAAACCAGCTGCGGTAGTGAGGCCATTGAGCTTTGAGTCTTTAAACACAATAAGGCCAGCACCCAAGAAACCAACACCCGTTACCACTCCCGCCGCAAGGCGAAGTGGGTCAAAGTCGATAGAGTGTACAAACATACCCGATACGAGTGTTGAGATGACCACAAACAAACATGACCCCATGCATACGAGACCGTATGTACGAACCCCTGCAGTCTTTCCTGCAAATGTACGCTCAAAACCCAAAAGCGCGCCGAGCAACATCGCCAACACCAACTGAAGAAACGGGATAATATAAGGGTAAATAAATACGTGCATATGTGTATATTACAAAATATTAATTTCCTCAACAACAGCGTGTATTTCGTCGTCTGTTAGCCCGATAGATTTCATGAGGTCGGTGCGTTCCGCAAGCGTCTTACACAACACAACATTTTCAGCAACAATCTGTCTCATCTGTGTCTGTGTAAGAGAGCGCAGACACGTGATTGGATGCAGTGCGTACTGCTCAACAAGTGTCTGTAGATTATCTTTATCGGGATAATTCCAACCAATCATGTGGATACCTTTGCACAGGCCATAATGAATTGCTGTTGAAGTAAATTTTGTGTTTGTAACAAGCCATCCTTCTGTGAGTGTGCGTTTTTTCCCATACCCTTCAAATTCTTTATCTGAGAGATCATCAAAACGTGCTTTCACATAGAGCGCCACTTTAAGGTCGGAGCGAAGCCCTGGTTCATTATGAAACTTAACCTCAGTCATAATCAACTTGTCGTCGTTGTATGCAACAACGTCGACTTCATGCTCCACGCAATTACCAAGTACACGTTGGTCTGTGAGCGTGGTGTATCCACGCGCTTTAAAAATCTCCGCGACAAAATCTTCAAATGGAAAACCTGTTGGTCCAAGGTCCATGATCGCGCGCTTCAGTGAATATCGAAATGCCGTAGGTCGCTCAAATTTTCTAAGCAGTGCTGAGGCGTGTTCAAAAATGTCTACTGTTTTTGTTTCCTCGCCAATTTCTTTTTCAATGTGTTCAACAATAAGCCTCACAACATGCGGAGATGCTTTTGAGTGTTGCAACGACTGCTCAAGCTTGTTGCCATCAAATACTTCCTTTGTGCCATCTGCTTTTACTACGAATTTCTGTTTGGTCATATTAGTCTAAGTATAGCGCACGATTACGTTTATGCCCCTCAAAATCTTTGGCATAGTACATCGCGCCCTCTTTTGAAGAGAGGAAATACAGATACGGAGTCTCTCGTGGATGTACTGCCGCGCGCAAAGAATCTAAGCCAGGATTTGCGATAGGTGTTGGTGGTAAACCAGCATATTTGTACGTGTTGTATGGAGAATCAATTTCAAGATCATCCTGTGAAAGTTCGTACGTATTTTTCCCATTAATATACTTAAACGTCACATCAACCTGCAAAGGCATACCGAGCTCGAGTCGTTTCCATAAAATACCAGAAATAATTTCCCGACTTTCTGTTGTTCGCGCCTCCTCTTCAAGAATGGACGCGATAATAAGTACGTCTTTAAGTGGCTTACCGAACGCGTGAATATCATCTGAAAGTGTGGCAATTTTTTCTTCAAAGTTTTTCTCCATACGTTCAGCGACATCTTCTTCGGTGCTATCAGGACGAAACAAATATGTATCAGGAAACATATACCCTTCTTGCGCAATCTCAATAAAACGCTTTGGGTCAAAAGAATCGAGGCCCTGACGCGCCAGATCCGCTATTTCAAACACATTGTATCCTTCGGGTATCGTAATTCGCACAGGTGTAATGCCGTGATCGCCCGTAACGAGCCTCAGAGCAACAGAAAACATTGTGAGAGGCTCTTCAAACATATAGTCCCCCGCCTGTATATTATTTTCCTTACCAAGCGCAACCACCAAACGTGTAAACATAAACGGAGAAGACACGACATGATGATTTGCAAGGTCTTGCGCGACACGAGAGAGAGATATTCCCTCTTCGACAGTGTACGTAGTACCGACGGGAAAATCTTTTGGCGGCCGACAACATGCAACGTAGACGAGTGTGAGAAAAATAATTGCCCCACCGATACCGTAGATAAAACGAGTATGGGCGCGCACTCGAGCGTACTGTGTATTCTGCTGTGTCTGTTCTGGATCCATCGACTATACAGGAAGATTTGGTGGAGGCTGACCCTTTGTTGAGGTTGTCTTTTGAATTGTAGGTGTTGTCGCAACACGTCCTGGGAAGTGGAAAATTGTCGCGAGCTCTTCAACATTTAGGATAAAGGGGTCAACGCGGTAAAACTTAAACGGTATCTCAAAGAATGATCGGCGCTTATATGCTTCAAGCATTTTTTTTTCGTTTTTAGTTTGTTTGCGGCGTCCGAAATCTTGCCATGGGAAATCAAATGTCGTCGCCTTTGATGGCTTAAAGCCGTTGAGATGCTCTGAGCCGTACTGTTTGAAGCTTCCAATAATACCCGGAATATTTGCTGGGTTAAATACATCTGGGGGCGCGATATAAAAACCACGAATACCCACCTCGAAAGGTGCCTTTGTGAGACTTCGCTCAAGCGCGGTAATAACATCGGCCTCAACTTTTGTAGGTTGACGAGTTCGAGAACCATTTTCCCCTTCCTCTTTCAACTTTTCCATCTTTTCTTTGATCTCTTTCTTGCCAGCATCAGTCCAATCTGGCTTTTTAGAAAGACGGATGTCTGTAAAGCCTTCTTTTCGGTGTGCTCGAATCAAAATTTGCACCCACGCCTGTTCCCCCGGCTTTAGTGAACCAAGATACTCGAGCATTGGTGTCATTGGATCAATCTTGTACTCTTCCTTTGGATCTTTATCGAGCCCGTAGTCGATATATGTCTTTATCGGATACACATCATCTTTTGTGAGTACAAAATGCCCTGCCCAAAACGGCATCAGGTCTTTACGCGTAAGCTTTCCCGGATGATGTACTTCCATCGCGTAGTCTTGCGCTTCGTGCACCTCGACTGTTGGATACTGGGCGTAAATCTGTGTCTCAACCATCTTGCGGAAGCGTTTGCGCGCCCAGATGAAGAACTTTACCGAACCGCCAATTGATACGAGCTCAAGAGAAAACCATGGCCGAGTTTTGCCAGTAATATATGCATCGATGAGGTTATTTTTCGCGAGCTGGTGCATTGAGAGCAATACAAGCTCCATCGCCGCAGGAGATTTTGTAATTTCTTGTGGGAGCTTAATCTCAAGCAATACAGAACCCTCTTTTTCAATAAACTGTGTCTGAATAAGAGCAATCCATTTTTTAAAAAATATAATAAGGAGAACGATGGGGAGCCATAACGGAGTAAGCGTGTATATCCACGACAATATGCTCCACAATATTTCTGAACGTAAAATATGTATCAGTACATCCATGCCATATATTCTACCATACGAAAACATCCCCACAGAAGGGGATGTTACGCGATACTATATTTTCCCTGCTTGTCTTTCTTAAAGAATTTTGGATTCTGAAGATTGACGAGGATTGTATTTTCTTTGACGTATCGTTCTTTGAGAACCTTATCGATAATCTCTTCCCGAGTAAGCGGTCCTTCCTTTTCGAGAATCTTTCGGATGACATCTTTCACGACACCGCTCATGTAGCCCCACTCCGCGAGCGCGTAGAGACCGCGTCCAACGAGCACAAAGCGAGGGTCTTTGATGAGTTCGTTATGAGTTGTTGCGACGTGTGCTTTCTTTTTAAAGATTTTTTCGATTGAATTTGCAACTTCACGGAAATGAATCGGCGATCCGTGCTTTCGAATAACCAAGAATGCATAATCTCGCATACCTTTTGCATTGATATTTGATGATTGTGCGCGTCCCCACTCACCCAAAGAGTTTTTACCAAGCTTTTTTGAAAGACCGAGCCATCGCTTGATCACTTCTTCATTTTTGTATTCCTCATTCACATCTTTAATGTGATCGAGAAAAGCGGTAACCATGTCTGCTTCAGGGATAATAGCATCGTCTGAAAGACTTGAGTAAAGTTTGCGGAGAGACTCGTGGATTTTGTCTGCAAGACGAGAGTCGATATGCCATCGATGTTTAAATTCATCGTCTTCTTTTTCTTTTTTAAATTCCTCACCGACGACAAGAAGAAAATGTGCGTGATTTTGAACGCTTTTATCTTTCGACATGTGCTCGAGGATGTCGTGTTCAGACACAACGCTTCCAAGCTGTTTGATATATTCTCGAAGCTCGTCAAATGTTTTCTTTTCTCGAGCATATTCTTTGGATTTTCGGATATTTGCGAGGGAATAGTTTTCGATTTGTCGAACACGTTCTCGAGTAATATCGTATTTTTTACCAATTGCCTCGAGTGTCATTTTGCGAGGGTCGGTACTGAGTCCGTAACGGTTGACGACAACATCACGTGCGCGCTCCGCTAATACGCCAAGCAGGCGTTTTGTCGCCTGCTTAGGGTTGAAGGAGAGTGATGGACCTTTTTCTTTTGTACGTTTTGCTGTCATCGTGTAAACGTTGTAACACAATTATTAATCTAATTGCGCAAACTTGTCAAGTCCACACAAATTATTGAAGCACAATATTGACCAAACGGTCTTTTACATATATAACTTTTACCACCTGTTTACCTTCAAGCCACTTAGACACTGCGGGCAACGCTAGTGTTTTAGCCCTTATTTCTTCTTCAGTCTCTGTTTTTGCCACCTCTACCTCGGCTCGCACCTTACCATTTACCTGTACGGCAATCATTTTTGTCTGGGATTCAAACGCCCCTCCCTGTGCCTGTGGCCATGGCGCAAAAGCAAGTGGTGTCTTGTTGCCAAGCAACGACCATAATTCATTGGTAATATGTGGCGCAAACGGAGCAAGAAGCTGTAAGAGCGTTTCATACTGCATACGAGAAATATTCTTCCCCTCACCTATCTCTTTTTCAAATTCATTTGTCAAAATCATGAGCGCAGAGATTGCGGTATTAAAGGCCGCGCGCTCAATGTCGTCAGATACTTTTTTGATTGCCTTAGCTACAGATCCGTTGAGAGCATCAGACACGGAAATATTGTCTTTTGAAACGTGTTCTTGCAAACGCCACACGCGCTCCAAAAAGCGTCGCGAACCTGCGATGGAATCGGTACTCCACGACACCGCCTGGTCAAAAGGACCAATAAACATTTCATAGACTCGCAACGTATCAGCACCAACATGCATAATCACCTCATCTGGGTTAATGACGTTGCCTCGAGATTTTGACATCTTTTCTCCATCCGGACCCAAAATCATGCCGTGAGATGTGCGACGTTTGTATGGCTCTGTCGTGGGCACAAGACCACAATCAAACAAAAACTTATTCCAGAATCGAGAGTACAACAGATGCAATGTTGTGTGTTCCATGCCGCCGTTGTACCAATCCACCGGCATCCATCGCTCAAGCTTTCCCGTATCAGCAAATGTGTTTGTATTTTTAGGATCAATAAAACGGAGGAAATACCAGCTTGAACCAGCCCAGTTTGGCATCGTGTCTGTTTCTCTCTGTGCTTTCCCTCCACATGTCGGACATGTTGTCTGCACCCACGAAGAAATAGCCGCCAGTGGAGATTCACCGGTATCTGTCGGCTCATATTTTTTGACGCGCGGAAGAGTAACGGGTAACTCTTGCTCTGGCACAGGAACCCACCCACACGCCTCACAATGCACCATTGGAATAGGTTCACCCCAATATCGCTGACGAGAAAATACCCAATCTCGAAGACCAGCAATCCAGTGCCTCTGTTGAGTTTTTATATGTTCTGGAAATTCGGTAAGATCAAGGTCTTTTGCAAGTCGGTCTGCATACTTCGTAATCGCAAGCATCCACTGTTCTTTATCGCGTTTCTCTACCGCAGTGCCACAACGCTCACAAAAACCGTTAACCACCTCTTCATTTGCGAGCCCGATCTTATCTTTCGGACACCAATTGATTGTCATTTTTGCCTTGTATGCAAGGCCGTGTTTGTAAAACTGAAGAAACAACCACTGGGTCCACTTGTAGTATGCGGGGTCCGTTGTATTGATCTCTCGTGTCCAATCAAACGATAGCCCGAGTCGCTTCATTTGTTTTTTGAAGTTTGTCGTGTTGCGCTTACTAATCTTCTGCGGTGATACTTTGTTTTTTATTGCCGCGTTTTCTGTCGGCAAACCAAAAGCATCCCAGCCTGTCGGAAAGAGTACGTTGTACCCCTCTGCTCGACGCTTACGCGCCACAACGTCCATAGCTACATTTCCTCGTACATGACCAACATGAAGACCATCTCCAGAAGGAAACGGAAACTCCATGAGTGCATAGAACTTTGGTTTGACTGAAGCATCATCCACCACGTGAAGTTGCTTCTTCTCCCACAATCCCTGCCACTTTTTTTCTACTTTTTTATGATCGTACTGTTTCACTGCTATCTTTAAATGTTCGAAGTGTAATACCAACCAGTATCGCAAGCGCGAGACCAAGAATGACGACCTTGAGGATGTTGTCTGCGTGGGACCAATATCTCATCGAAGCAATAACAAACGACAACACACCTCCAAAGGACAGCGCTGTAGCCAATACTTCATTTTTTCTGGAAATAAGAGCGTACGCGATACAGAGAACCCCAAGCACAACAAGTGTCACGAACACATTTCTGTCATATGTTTTTTGTGCGGCATCAAAATTTTGTCGACATGTAAACTGCGGATCGCAATAGCCACTCACAGCAACAGTTTGTCCCGTTGCAGATTTTTCCATAACAGGCGTTGCGTATCCATTCCACTGACCACCAGCTTGCACACACGCACGCTCGTCAGACAATGCTTGCATCACCTGAGCTTGAGGGCAGAAATTATTATATTCAGGCTGTGTAAATACAAGCGACGCGGCGTAATTGAAAAAGAGGTTAAGAACAATAGTGATACCTATGATAAGAGCCCACTTTACAACGGCTGGTTTTTTCTGATTCATATGCGCGCATTATACCAGTTTTTGGGCAAATTTAAACCCTTACGCCTGAGCTAAATCTTAAACTCAATCACATCACCGTCTTTGACGATGTATTCTTTTCCTTCAGTTCGCACAAGGCCTTTTTCACGAGCGGCGCCGTATGAGCCTGCTTCAATGAGTTTGTCCCACTCTACGACTTCTGCGCGCACAAATTTATCTTTAAAGTCTGTATGAATAGCTGTTCCCGCCATTGGTGCATTCCATCCCCGCACAATAGTCCATGCCCGCGTTTCTTTTTCGCCTGTCGTGAAATATGTAATGAGATTGAGCAAATCGTAGCCAGTACGAATCAGATTGTTGATACCGTCATCGTGCGCTCCGAGCTCACCTCTAAACATCGTTTTTTCTTCACCAGACATATCCTTGAGCTCTTCTTCGATGCGCGCGTCAACAACTACCCATTTTGCGCCAGAGTTATTAAGAAATGTGAGTAGGGCGTCCCATCGTTCATCTTTTATTTCATCAAGATTTTTCCCCCCAGCTTTTTTATTGAGCACATACATCATTGGTTTTGAGGTAAGGAGGTGAAGCTGCTTCACAAGAGGCTTTTCTAGATCATTGAGTGCAACAGACGATGCAAGCTTACCATCCTTGAGGGCGCTTTCAATACGAATGAGCGCGTCGTGCTCAAGAAGCGCTGTTTTGTCTCCACGCTTCACATCGCGCCCCAAATTGCCAAGTCTCTTTGTGACTGTTTGTAAATCAGCCAAAATAAGCTCAAGATTGATTACCTCAATATCCCCTACTGGATGTATTTTTCCATCGACATGAATAATATTTTCATCTTCAAAAATACGTACAACCTGAGCAATAGCATCTGTTTCGCGAATATTTGTGAGAAATTGATTTCCAAGGCCCTCGCCTTCCGACGCGCCTTTTACAAGCCCCGCAATATCTACGAATTCCACCGCGGCAGGCACTGTCTTTTGCGTGTTGGAAAACGCAGAAAGTTTCCAGAGACGTTCATCGGGAACCTCTACCACGCCCACGGATGGGTCGATTGTGGCAAAGGGATAATTCGCGGCAAGAACACTCTTTTTTGTAAGAGCATTGAAGAGTGTGGACTTTCCCACATTTGGCAAACCAACGATTCCGACTGATAACGACATGGTGTATAGAGTATAAAAAATAAAGACAAAAGGAAAGCGTCGATCGAATTTCATCCGAACGACGCCTTACCTGGCGAACAACTCATGCCAGCTTTCACGCTGCATCTGCATGGCTTGTTCCTTCTTGCTGATCTTCTGGAATGTCCTGAAGCACCTTGAGTTCCTCATGGCGCTTCACGGCTTCGTCGAGGGCATCCTGCGCCATGGCATCATCGATTTTATACAGCTCTCGATGAGCATGGATGCGAGCCTTGTGCTCCTTGTGCGTCTGACGATCTTCGGGGGTCCAGTTTTTCCGAACCCCAATACCGCCAGGCTTCCCCTTACACGCTTCGCGCACTCCTTCGAGAAAACGAAGTCGCTTAAGTTGAAGCTCTACGAGGCCCTCGTACTTCAGTCCGCGAACAGGCTGTTTGCTGTTCATGACTCATCACCTCCTTTCTGGTTTTCAAGAGTGTCAGTGATTGCGTGATACGGCACGCTTTCTACCTACAAGAATACAGCGAACACGACCCAAAAGCAACTACATTATTTTTCTGAGTTCTCCCTCGTATTTTCTCATTACCTCCATACTTGCCGCCATTTGGTCCATGCCATGACTCATTTTTTCTTGCACCTCACGGCCAATCTGCTGAAAAAGTTCAGGATTTTTTTGAATCATATCCAACATCTGATTGCGCTGAGCTTCTGGAACATTCTTGAGCTTTGACGCAAGAATCTTTCTCATAAAAAAATCTTTAATCGACATAGTTAGTGTGTATATTGTTTTATATATTCAAGTGCACCCCACAAACCTCCCACATCACCGAGTTCTGCCTTTCGAATGTCCGGCACCCGCGGAAGCACTGAGGCTGTGTCCATCATATGAGCTTTTGTTCTCTCAAGTGGAATCGCGGGATTACCAGTAATCATCGAACCACCCAATACTATCACATCAGGAGACCACAGGAGTATGGTGTTGTAGAGTCCGCGAGCAAGAAGTACTGAGAGTTCTTCCCACACTTCTGGCTCATGGATGTCCTTGGGTTTTCTCCCATACTTTTTCTCAAGTGCAGTGCCCGACACCGCATCTTCAAACGTGTGGACACTACCCGCTTCAAAGGAAAGTATTTCTTTGCCCGGCTCAAAACCAAGTGCCTTTTCATCAATGCGACCGTCTACAATCCGAGTACCACCAACGCCCGTGCTCACCGTAATGTACTCCATAATACCCACACCACGACCAGCACCATGGTGTGCCTCTCCGAGGCCAGCTAGTGTCGCATCGTTTTCTATATATACTGGCACACCAAGCGCTGTAGACAACAAATCTACAAACGGCTCTCCCGCCCACGCAGGAAGGTGTGGTGCTGAAAGAAGCCCTGCTTTTTTCTCATCAAGAATTCCTGGCACCCCTCCAGACGCCGCGGTAATGTTTCCAAATGCACCCAGAGAGTGCGCAGCCTGCACAATCGCCTCAACACCCTCAGCACAGTGTGCTGGAGTTTCAAACGATACATGATCTCCGATCGTTGCCCCATCGGCTGAATACGCAACGCGTGTACGAGTGCCACCAATATCAAACAAGAGGTACATATTAGGAAAGTTTTTCTTTTAATTCTGAAATCATTGGCACCTGCTCGGGGTCAACATCGTTTTCCTGAGCAATATGCACTGCTGTCCAGTCGGCAAGAAGTAACAAATGAAATGCGTTGATCCAAGGATTTTTTTCTGCACTCTCAACAACAGACACGGTGTAACCTCGAGCTTCAAGCAATTTTCGAGTAATAATCATTCGACGAGAAATACGTGGGTGGTCGTTTTTGTCAAAGAGAAAGATGAAATGAAAAATGTTTGTCGACATTTCCATTTGATTCATCAGATCAAAACCTTCCATTTCGTTGTGATTGAGCTCGGGAAACACATTGTGAAATGCAGGGATTTTCGCCGTTTCATTAAAACGAATCTTCCAATTCATTGCGAGTGCGCTACGAGCTCGAGAAGCATACACAAGCGGAATCTTCCCTTGCATTTTCCATGCAAGCGCTTTTCCCTCTGCTTCTATCTCCGAGGGTTTCCACTCGACAGCCAGCCGCCCTAGCTCCTGCAGAAGAGGAGTATCTCCCAAAAGTGCACCGAGCGCCACGAGTGCATGGCCGATAGCAACACGAGGCTGTATCCCACCGTCTGGCAAAAGTACGTAGGGCAATGAATGTGTGCGAGCAACGTCTATGAGAGCACCTCCAGAAGAAATGACAGCGACAGACCGACCGCGTTTTAGCGCTTCACTCACAAAGTCGAGGACTTCTTCTGTATTTCCAGAATGAGAACTTGCGATATGAAGTGCCGTACTGTATTTCGCGTCATCGAGTGCAGGCAAGCCATAATCTCGATGTATGTATATATCAGTCTCTGGTCGCACCATCTTCAAAATATCCGCCGCAAGGTGTGAACCACCCATACCACAAAGCACAACACTTCTTCGTTCGCGCGGCAAAGCATCCTCGTGCTCAATTATAGGTTTCCACGCAAATTGTTGTGCAAAATTTTTGAGAGCTTCTTCCATACGTGTATTATACGATATTCATTTTTTCTTGTATGCGCTCTACAGCAAGAATATATGCGGCATTTCGAAGTGTGGTGTTGTATTTTGCTCGCATCGCACACACTGCCGCAACAGCTTCCGTCATACGCTGATCGAGTTTGTGCAACACTTCTTCTCGAGTCCAACGCTCGTTGTGCATGTTTTGATACCATTCAAAATAGCTTGTTGCGACACCACCACTGTTTGCGAGAATGTCTGGCACAACCACGATACCACGCTCATGCATCACATCATCTGCCTTCTGTGTTGTCGGACCATTTGCCATTTCAAGCACGAGTCGGGCACGCACAGCACTCGCGTTTTCCCCCGTAAGAACATTTTCAAGAGCTGATGGAATAAGAATATCCACATCGGATGCGAGCAATTCTTCGTTTGAAATAGGTGTTGTGCCTTCAAGATGAGCAAGCGATCCTGTCTGCTTTTTGTGCGCCAATGCTTTAGCGATATCAATACCACCAGAGGCATATACACCACCAGAACTGTCAGATAATGCAACGACAGACATTCCCTGCTGTACCGCACTCTCTGCCATATATGTCGCAACATTTCCAAAACCCTGAATCGCAACACGGGGTTTTTCTACAGCAGGAAGGAACCCTGCGCGCATAATCTCTCTCAACACAACACCACCGCCAAAACCAGTTGCTTCAGTACGCCCCTCGCTCCCGCCATTTGAGACAGCTTTTCCCGTAAACGTTGCGGGTGCTTTTTTCTGTACCATACGCTCATACTCATCGAGCATATATCCCATAATGACTTCACCTGTGTTTACATCGGGTGCCGGAACATCGATTTCTGGCCCGAGCACAGGATACATTTTCTGCACATATCCACGCGCGACCGCTTCAAGCTCCCGAGCGCTCAGGGTTTTTGGATCTACCACAACACCACCCTTACCACCACCAAACGGCACTCCAACGACCGCTGTTTTAAAAGTCATCCAAAAACTGAGTGCGCGAACTTCGTCGAGATCAACATTGGGATGAAAGCGGATACCACCCTTGTATGGACCGCGGGCATTGTTGTGCTGACTTCGAAAACCTTGAAAGATGCGCTCTGTTCCATCATCCATGCGCACAGGAATACTTACCTCGACATGACGATCCGGAAACTTCATGCGCTCAATAAACGCCGGACTTACTTGCGCAACTGAAGCGGCGCGCTCCAATTGAGAAATCGCGTTAGCGAAAGGATTTGAATTATCAGGCATGCGAAAATTATATCGCAGTACTGACTATTTCGAAACTTTAGGAGTTGAAGTGCCCACCTCTACCGTGCTATCTCCAAGGACCTTACCCTCTGAAACTGCAGGGGTGTATTCTTCGACAATAGCTGTCGCAGACTCAAGCGCCTTCTTAAACAATGTGTACGCGTCTACGTATGCTTCCGTAGCAAAAGAAGTATCGCCTTGTGCAATAAAATCATACGCAAGCGCAAGTGTTGTCGAGGCGTTCATATTTTTTGTACTTGTAGCGACAATTGGCGGTGTAGATGTGCCGAACGCAAGAAAACGAGCTTGCTCTATTTGAGTAAGAGCAATAGCACGTTTTTCTTCGGCAATCGCACGCTGAACATCACCTGTTGCGGTAAGAATTTTTTGTTCTACTTCTTCGCGAACCTGTGTTGCCGTACTAATACTTTGCTGAACACTATTTACAATATCAGTCAATTCAGTGCTTTCTACCATCGCAGTAACATCAGAAATTTCTTCAGGAATAAGCTCGGATGCGAGAGATGCAGACACGGCTGGCTCAGATACATCTTCTACGACAGGCTCAGCCATGAGTGCGACAGGCTCTGAAACGGACTCTGAAGCTGGCTCAGACGCGATAGATGCGGACACAGCAACAGGAGCCTCAGTGCTTTCCTGTGGTACTTTCTTTGCAGTAGAACGAGTCGATGTGCGAGATGCTACAACCCGTGCACTTTTGCGAGTTTCTTCAAGTTGAACAAGTGGCTTTGTGTACGTACGCAACGATTGCTCTAGATTTTCACTTACTTTAATAGCGGCTGGAAGATTGTTGCCTGCCTCGATTGTCTGAATCTGCTCCTGAACTTTCTGAACATGCTTAGCAAGATTCTTTTGGATTTCTGCCTTAGTGTCACTCGTGAGCTCGCCCTTCATCGCAAGTGTTTTTGCTTCTTCAAGGCGTTCTCCCGCGCGCTGTGTTTCAAAATATGCTTTTGATTCTGCATTAAATGCAAACATAGAACGAATTTCTTCGTTGATGTTGACCTTTACGGTGTAGAGCACATCACCCGGAAGCGCTGACTGCGCGAGAGCAGAGGCGCTACCACCCAACACGACAAACACAGCAACGAACGCAAAGACCGCGTAACGCTGAGCGTGGAAAAAATATGGGGAAAGTATCGGGCGACGTACAGGCGACTGCGCCGATACGTACGGAGCATCTGCCCGCATACGCGATGTTATTTCACTCAAAAGAGCCCTCTTTTCACTAGAAGAAAGAGAAATCTTTCGAATACTCTGTATTACTTTTTTAATTTCTGGATCCATTGTCGTTGTATACTTTTCGCAACTTTTCAAGTCCTCGGTGAATTTTTACTGAGACATTGTTTGGTGTTTCTCCAAGAATATCTGCAATTTCTTTTACACTGAGACCATCAACATACTGCATAAAAATCACATCGCGATACGCATCGGGAATTTTGTTGAGTAGAGAAATCGCATGCGCGCCATCTATCTGGTTTTCAAGTTCTTGTGTGGTATCCGCGCCAGGATCAAAACCCTGATCTGCGAGGTCGTCTAGCGAGACGGTCTTTTTCTTGCGATAGTGATCGACAACTATATTGTGAGCTGTTCGATACAAAAATGCCTTCATATTTTCTACCTCACCTCCCTTGTTGATATATTCCCATGTCTTTACGAATACATCCTGAAGCATGTCTTTTGCCTCTTCTCGCTGAAGGGTCTTAAAGTAGCAATATCGGAACAAAGCATCAGCGTGTTCCTTATATGACTCAAGAAATTGTGCCTCTGTGCGCGAATCCATAGAATATGACGGATATACAGACCCGTCATTACAGCTTATTTTACAACAAAAAAATAACCCCGTACACCACCTTGAGGGCGGTGCACAGGGCTAGTTGGGGGGGGCGTTGTTCACCGGCCGTTGGCACATCGGCCACAGCAGGTCATGGGAACGGTGGTCCCATCGAAGAGAGGGAGCGCGCACAGGCTCTGGATCACGCGAACACACACTTCCGTCGAGGTATCCGTGGTATCGAACACCCGATCGAAGTGATGAAGTCCGTAGATCTCCTGGCGGGTCTTCTTGTAGATGGTCGAGAGGCGCCTGAGGTCGCGTTCGTCGCGAGCCTTCGTTCGCTCTGCCGCTTGGCTGAGGGCAATCCCTTCGCGTGCGGCGATGCGCTGGTAGCGCACTTCCGGATCGCAGATGAGTCTGACCTTGAGCACGTGACTCATGCCCTCTGTCGCAAGCAGGCCGAGTCGGCAGTCGAG
This sequence comes from uncultured Candidatus Saccharibacteria bacterium, assembly GCA_964390845.1. GTDB lineage: Bacteria > Patescibacteriota > Minisyncoccia > Phycocordibacterales > CALRHW01 > SICJ01. Next base: position 42,519 of record CAYMIL010000001.1, on the reverse strand, counting down.
AGCGGTGCCGTCATCGGCAATGAACTCTCGATTCGCTCTGTCAATCCTCAGGTCAAACTCCTCGTCGGTCTCATAGAGACTGCCCGGGTTGTTGATGTCGACATTGCGCTGAATAAGCGCCCTGCGCACCTCACTACCCGCCGAACGGCACCTGAAACTGAGTTGGCTGTGAAGCGCACTGAGAAGGGAGGACGTTCCCGTCCCCGCCTCACCAACGATGACGACTGAGGTTGGAACGGAACGACACGTCATAGCTATCACCTTCTTTCTGTTTCCCCAAAGAACTGCGCGCGAGTTTCGACCCACGCTGATATGCATAAATTTATAGCATAGTCGTGCACCAATACACAACCTGTGCTAGCATGAAAAATATGTCAGGAACTCCAAAAAAACTTATCCTCATTCGTCACGCGGAATCAGAAAAAAATAAGGCAGCAAACGACGCACTATTTACCGAAGACCCGTCTGGACTTGAGTCTCTTTCAAAAATTCCGGATCATAAAATCAATCTTACCAACGCAGGAATTCTTCAGGCTCGAGAAACGTCTAAACATCTCAAAGAACTTATTGGCACTCCAGATGTATTGTTCCACTCTGGTTATCAAAGAACCCGACAGACAACGACAGAACTACTAACCGCATATGAAAATAACTCTATCCCGATTAAGGAACATTTATCGCTCAGGGAACGAGAAAGTGGGTACACCCACGTACTCCTTGAGGCTGACAAGAATCTTTACTTTCCCTACATACAACACTATTGGGACATTGTTGGAGGTTTGTTTGCACGACCAGTTGGCGGTGAAAGTTTGATGGATGTTATCGAACAGCGCCTCAAACCATTTCTTAAAGAACTCTATACCACCTACGAAGACAAAACCGTAGTGCTAGTTACACATGGGCGAATCATCCAATGTTTTCGATTTATCTTAGACGAGATGACGTGGGAGGAAATGGAAGAATTTCTGAAAGGAAAAAATGCACCCAAAAATGCTAGTGTAACTATATATACAAAAAATGAAGACTCAGGAAAACTAACTTTGGAGGCATGGAACAATGTGTTGTGGACCCTATCGGATTCGAACCGATGACCTCCTCATTGCAAATGAGGCGCTCTACCAACTAAGCTAAGGGCCCGTCTACTTACCAAACTAAACCGTGCGCTACATTATATGGGACACACGGTAGAAAATCAAGGCACCATCTAATCCCCTTCAATTGCCAAAATAATCACGTGATCGAGAAAGTCTGGCAGTGAGCAATCGGCTGCGAGGAGCGACTTTGGCAACAAAGACTCCTGCGTAAGGCCGGGCAATGTATTGGTCTCCAAAATGTAAATATCATCATCAGCGACGATAAAGTCGGAGCGAGAATAGTGACGCAACCCAAGCGCGCGGTGTGCTTCCTTTGCCATCTCTTGAATTTTTTTTGTTTGGTGAGGGTTGAAACGACCAGGACAGAACTCTTGAGATGCACCGCTATACTTTGCATCGTAATTAAAGAAGGGACTCTCTTCTGGTTTTACAATTTCCACAGGTGGAAGCGCATATATCTCACCTTTTGTTGTCGCGCTATCGAGTACGCCGCACGTTGCCTCTATTCCCTTTACAAACTCTTCCACAAGCACCGTGTCAGAAAACTCAAGTGCGTGCTCAACAGCAGGTGTAAACTCTTCCCAATCAACAAGAATCGTTACTCCAAGCGAAGAACCTGCCGATGCCGGCTTTACTACAAGTGGTTTATTGAGGTTTGCAAATACGCCAAATAATTTTGGGCGCTCGATGTCTTCTCGACGAAGAATCTCAAAATGAGGCGTGCGTAGACCACGCGCAATGTACACCTTTTTTGTAAGGTATTTGTTCATACTTAGCGCAGACGCAACGGCACCAGAACCTGTATACGGAACACCAAATGCATCGAGAAGCTGTTGCACCTTTCCATCCTCGCCATAATCGCCATGAAGCGCGTTGAACACCACATCGACGAGACGCAGTACACTTTCTGGAGACTTTGGGAGACCACCGACATGCCACACTCCCTTTTTATCTATTAGGATATCAATTGGTTCGTAGTGTGGGGGCAAGTGCGCAAGCACAGTGTTGCCTGTTTTTAGAGATACTTCGTATTCTCCAGAGGGTCCACCACGCAGTACGCCAACTCTTTTTTTACCTTTAGAATGACTCATGATGATTTAGTATATCATCAAATCATATTCCTGTTTCGCAATGAACGGTGATAACTGATTGCAAAACGGTGGGCCTCAGCGTTTGCAAGAAGTATTGCGCTACCATGCTCAAGGACATGGCGCTTGTCGCCAAGCACCTCACGAGCTTTATGCTTTTCATCTTTGACGACAGACACCACATCGATTGAAATGCCTCGCTCAGCGAGCACTTCTTGTGCCACGTTGATCTGCGCCTGCGCACCATCTACAACGATAAGATTGGGCAACTTCCATTCTGTGTGACCAAGTCGACGAGTAAGCACTTCCTTGAGTGCGGCGATGTCGTTGATGCCGGACACATTTTTGATTTTAAACTTTCTATATTCAGAAGATGTCGCCTCGCCGTCCTCTACCACCACCATAACACCGGTCATGTCAGAACCCTGAAGATGTGCGACGTCATACGCTTCGATGCGGAAATGCGCCGCTCCGTTTTGGGGCGCACCAACATCACGCTTTAAGAGTGCAACATCGTGTATGTGTGTGATAGAAAATATCCGACGTTTTATCATATCCGCCTTTTCAAATTCATGCGCGTTTGCATACGCCTTCATGTGTCGCTGCAGATCAAGGAGCAATGTTTTCTTTTTGCCTTGAAAAAATAAAGCGAGCTGGCGAATAGTGCGCGCATATTCTTTTTTACTTATTTCCCCTGTACACACCCCTGGGCATAAACCTATCTGACGATTGAAACACGGGCGCGGCACCCTACCTTTCGCACGCTGTTCATCTGCGGGCACGCATTTTGTATCGGTATATGGAAAAATTTTTCTCACGATAGCGAGTGCTTCTTTGAGTTGCGCTCCATGAGGAAACGGGCCAAACATATGCAACATGTGTTCTTTTGGAAACACCGAGGCTATTGTTCTTCCACGCGCAATCAACACCTTTGGAAATGGATCTTTTGTAATGACAACATAATTGAAACTTTTATTATCTTTTTCGCGAGAATTGTATAGGGGCTGATGTTGCTTTATGAGATGGGCTTCAAGAATGAGGGCCTCGAGCACAGAATCGGTAGTTGTTACATCAATCGACGCAAACTCCTCCATCATTTTTTGGATAAGTGGACCGCGTGTACGACTTAGATCCGCGCTAAAGTAGCTACGAACACGGTCGCGCAATGATGTTGCTTTGCCTACATACAAAATATTCCCCTGTGGTCCTTTAAAAAAATATACACCGGGAGTATCCGGTAGTCCGGCAAGTGTTTTTTGTACAGATGGCGGATAGTGCTGTTTCATAGGTTATCCCTTTTTAAGCGCCTTCTTGAGATAGTGGCCTGTGTGTGATTTTGGATTATTTGCAACCTCTTCGGGTGTACCTTTTGCAACAATCTGACCGCCACCACTACCACCCTCTGGGCCAATGTCGATGATAAAATCGGAGCTTTTTATAAGGTCGATATTATGCTCAATAACAATAACCGTATTGCCTTTATCGACAAGCTTTTGGAGGATTTCAATAAGCTTACGCACATCTTCATAATGCAAACCGATTGTTGGTTCATCGAGAAGGTAGACTGTTTTTTGGACATGCGGACGATATAACTCAGCGGAAATTTTTACACGCTGAGCTTCACCACCAGAAAGGGTTGTCGCAGATTGCCCAAGCTCCAAGTACCCCAGACCCACCTCTTCCATTGTTTTAAGACGATCATAAATAGCTGGAATATCTTCAAAGAAATCGAGGGCTTCTTCGATTGTCATGCGCAATACATCATAAATACTCTTTTTCTTGTACTTTACTTCGAGTGTTTCTTTAGTGAATCGTTTTCCAGAACACACATCGCATGGCACGTACACTGTCGGCAAAAAGTGCATCTCGACTTCTATTACTCCATTACCCTGACACGTTTCGCATCGACCACCTTTTACGTTGAATGAGAAACGATTTGCTTTCCAGCCACGAGCGCGAGCTTCGGCCGTTTCGGCAAAGAGGTCACGGATAAAGGTAAAAGCGCCCGTGTATGTCGCGGGGTTTGAACGAGGCGTACGACCAATTGGTGATTGATCTATCAAAATAGCTCGACCTAAATATTCAGTACCAACAAATGAACCACAATTGAACACCTCAGCGCTTCGATAACGCCTATCAAATCGCGCTTGTAGATTTTTGTGTACAATCTCATACAAAAACGTTGATTTTCCAGAACCAGAAACTCCCGTGACAGTAATGAGGCGCCCGAGAGGAATATCTATGTTGAGATTTTTGATATTAAATATTTTTCCACCACGAATCTTGATCTCTCCCTTTGGTGTGTCGCGCCGAGCTTCTGGTGTTTCAATCTTCTTATCACCCCGCAAATAGTCCAGTGTCAGCGAGCCTGAATCATTCTTTTTTGCGGTAAGTAATGAATCGAGATACCCAGACACCACAACATGTCCGCCATGCACTCCAGCCCCTGGGCCGATATCGACGATATAATCCGACGAATAAATGGTATCTTCGTCGTGTTCGACAACAATAATTGTGTTCCCCAAATCTCGCAAATGAAGAAGAGTTTGTATCAGTCTATCGTTGTCGCGGGAATGGAGACCGATTGTTGGCTCATCGAGCACATAGAGCGCACCCACAAGGCCAGAGCCAAGCTGAGACGCAAGACGAATACGCTGAGCCTCACCACCAGAAAGCGTGTGTGCACGACGATTGAGCGTTAGATACTCGATACCTACGTTTATCATAAACCTGAGTCGTGCCTCTATCTCTTTGATGACAACTTTTGAAATACTTTTTTCACGTGCGGAGAGTTTAAGTTTTTTGAGAAACGCATCCGCATCGGCAATTGAAAGATTTACGAAATCAACGATATTGATACCTCCAACAAGCACATGAAGCGCCTCTTCTCGCAATCGCGCGCCCTTACATTTTGGACACGGTTCTTCTCCAAAAAAATGTCGGGTGCCCAAGCCATTACATTCAGGACACGCACCGTACGGAGAGTTGAATGAAAACAGACGAGGCTCAATTTCTGGATACGAGTATCCATCTCGCGGACACGAAAACTTTGAGGACATGAGGAACTCTTCACGACTCTTTGGGTCCTCTTCTTTTGACATGTCTCGAAATACAATCTTGACCAAGCCGTCTGATTCTTCAAGAGCTTTCTCAAGACCTTCACTCAAACGCTCTTCGGCGTCTTTTTTGTTTGTCCCAAACTCAAGTACATTGATCTGATCGACCAATACATCGATTTCGTGCTTTTTGTTTTTTGACAAAATAATCTGGTCGCGGAGTTTTTTGCGCTCGCCGTCGACGAGTACTTCCGTATAGCCCTTTCCGAGAAGGTCGTAAAGCAACTGGTAGTATTCACCTTTTCTACCTCGAACAAGTGGTGAAAAAATTTCTGCGTATACAGGGAGACCGAGCTTTTTACCCTGCACGTCTTTTTGTTTTGCCTCAATCTTTTCAAGAATAAGGTTTTTTATTTCCTCATTTGAGAGTCGCTCGATTTCATTGCCACAGACGAGACAATGCGGACGACCTATACGAGAAAAAAGAATACGCAGATAATCGTAGATTTCGGTAATTGTGGCAACCGTTGAACGCGGGTTGTTTGAGCGAGATTTTTGATCGATTGAAATTGCCGGCGAAAGACCGACGATTTCATCGACATCTGGCTTCTGCATTTGTCGCAAAAACTGCCGAGCATACGAGGAAAGCGACTCAACATATCGACGCTGTCCTTCGGCAAAAATCGTATCAAAAGCAAGAGACGATTTTCCAGAACCAGACAAGCCAGTAAACACCGTCATGGTATTGCGGGGAATTTCGACCGTAATATCTTTGAGATTGTGCGTACGAGCACCCCTCACAATTATCTGGTCTTTTGAGTTTTCTTTTGTTTTTTTCTGTTCAGCCATATATAGCAGTACAGCCCCTCGGACGGGTCCAAGGGGTTATACAGGAGCAGTATATCAGGTCTGGGCCTCAAGGTACACTATCTTCCTTTCTCTGAAAGCACCGCCACAATCTCTCGCACAAGGTCATCAAGCACAATGGTCGCCTTCACCAAGAACCGCGCCGCGCCCATCTGCTTTGCTCGCTCTACTTTTTCTTGGTCGGAGAAGTTGGAAAGTACAATAACAGGAACAGTTTTCAAGCGAGATACTGTTTTCATATGTTCATAGACATCAAAACCAGTGATGCCTGGAAGTAAGATATCGAGTAAAAGAATATCGGGGGTTTCTCGCTCGAGCAACAAAAGAGCGTCTTCGCCCGTACGCGCATAAAGTAAATCACACCCCTGCTTAGAAAGCTTTCGAGAAATGAGATCGCTGAGAAATTGATCGTCCTCGACCCACATTATCTTTTTACCAATAAGCGCACCCGTTGTTTGCGGTGCCTTTGCAAGCTGTGTTGAAACCTTTTTCATCAAATCATCAAGGTCGAGATGCGTTTTTACAACATATTCTTTTACACCAAGCTCAACAGCTTTATGAATCTCGTTGAGATCACCTGTCGGAGATATCATTACAACAGGTATGTTTCGCACAAACGGTGTCGTGCTTTTTTGAGCAAGTGCTTTGAGTTTAGACGCGGAAGAACCTGCTGGCATATCAACATCAAAAATAACGAGATCTGGCTTATAGAGACCCATTTGCTCAACAGCAACAGCGGGATTTTTTACAATCAACGTCTGATGGCCATCTTTTCGAACACGCTCATCGAGAACGTTGGCGAGAAAACTATCCTGCTCGACAATAAGAATCTTAGACATGATAGTGTGTTTATTGTATAACGCTTAAACTAGTGCCGCAATGGTATTGTGCAGGTAAATGTCGTACCGCTCCGCTCTTTACTTTCGAAAGATACATCACCCCCATGGCGCTGAAGAACGGAACGAACAATAAAAAGACCGAGTCCTGAGCCCTCTGGGTCGCGCGTTGATGCGTTTTCCGCCCTGAAAAAACGTTTGAAGACATCACTGTGGTCGCGCTCAGGAATACCAATGCCATTATCTCGGACAGAGATGACAATTGAGTCGTCGTTTCGTTTTGTACTTATCCAAATATCACTTCCCGTGTATTTTATTGCATTCTCTAAAAGATTTTGGAATACCATGCGCATTTTTTGCGGGTCAACCATTGCTCGTGGCATTGCCGAATCAATATCATCATGAAGGGCAATGCGACGCTCTTCGATGCGGGGAGCAAATTCTTTTACCACAAGACGTAAGAGCGCAGCGAGATCTGTGGGAGCAAAAGAAAAATCCGCGCCCCCAGACTCAATCTGGTCGACACCAAGCATATCTTTAATGAGATTGATGATGCGCTCATTACTTTCATGCGCTTTCATAATAAGCGCACGCTGTTCGCCACTAAGTGTCCCCGCCTCCCCTTTGAGCAGCAAATCAAGCGTCCATTTGATAGCCGACAACGGCGTGCGGAGCTGGTGTGCAACAGTTGAAATAAATTCCGAACGCTCTTTTTCAAGCTGTACACCATCACGAGTAGCCTTTGGTGTGCCAAGGTGATTGCGAACAAGCATACGAGCGTATGTATTATATTCATTGTTGAGCGCTCGCAATCGGTCGGCCTGCATTTTTTTACGCTTGTGCTCATCGGAAATCTGATAATCCCGCTTGCGAAGCATCGAGGCAATAAAGCTCGACAACGCGCCAACAATAAAAAAGGCGGAAGTATTTGTTACTGTCGACATCAAGCGAAGAATAAGCTCGGAGGCTGTATGCACAGAAACACTACCACCGTACCCGAGCATATACCCTATATAGTCTCGATACTCAAACAACAACACCGCGTTGATACATAGTGCGCACACAAACGCGACCACAAGAGAACCGACAATATCAAACAACGCCATCGACGATACAATTGGAATAAAGAAGAGTGTAGTGATAACACCTCTGTCACCTCCTGAAAAATAGAGCAACGGTACAAAACAGACGAGCTCCAGAGCTATCTGACCAATACTAATGTATCGAATGAGTCTTTCGTCGTGATGAAGCTCTGCATACGCGATTGATTTTTTAAAAAAAATATTTGCGAGAACATACGCAGAACACACACCCAACATAAGCGGGAGTGGAAGCGAACTACCCATATACGACAAGAGAGCGCCAATGAGAAATATAGCTGGCACATAAAACCATCGCGCCACAACGAGACGACGGTTTGCTTCAAAATAATTACTGTAGATGAGCTGAGAGAACATAGTGACACCGTGTTACACATGTATTGTATCACGCGCACTATTTCTTTCTAGTCTTTTTTTGTGGAGTTCCGTCGAGTTTTTCTTGTAGAGCACGAATCTCGTCGCGCACAATCGCCGCGGTTTCAAAATCGAGCACCTTCACCGCATCACTCATCTGACGTTCTTTCTTTTGTATCAACGCTTTTGGATTTTTCTCAAAAGCGACGCGATCGAGGTCGAGCAATGTTGCAACTGTTTTTTCATGTTCACTACGCAACTGATCGGTGATGTCCTGAATTTTCTTAACAATTGTTTTTGGTGTGATGCCGTGTTCTTTGTTGTACGCAAGCTGAATCTGACGACGACGATTTGTTTCTGAAATTGCTCGCTCCATTGCTGAAGTCGGCTTTTCTGCATACAGCACCACGCGTCCCTCTACGTTTCGTGCTGCACGACCAATAATCTGAATAAGTGACGTCTCTGAACGCAAAAAACCCTCTTTGTCTGCATCCAAAATGCCAATAAAAGCAACTTCCGGCAGGTCGAGGCCTTCTCGCAACAAATTAACACCAACGAGACAGTCGAATTTCCCTTTTCGAAAATCCGTCAAAATCTCTATACGTTGAAGAGTTTTGATATCACTATGGAGATATTCGGCTTTTATACCGCGCTCTTTGAGATATGCGCTCAAATCTTCCGCCATTTTCTTTGTCAGTGTTGTAGCGATAGTGCGCTGACCTTTTGCGATAACCTTTTCTGTTTCGGCAATAAAATCGAAAATTTGCCCAGGATACGTGGCAACACCACCTTCCGAGCGTTCAATAATCGGGCGCACACTTACTTCAGGATCAACGAGGCCCGTCGGTCGAATAACTTGCTCAACAACCGACGTACTATGCTCACGCTCATACACACCTGGGGTTGCCGATGTGTAGACACAATTCCCTACACGTTTTTCAAACTCTTCAAATGTAAGAGGGCGATTGTCTTTTGCGGACGGCAGACGAAAGCCGTGCTCAACGAGCGTCTCCTTCCTAGACCTATCGCCGGCATACATACCTCCAATCTGTGGAATTGTAACGTGAGATTCATCGATAACCGTGAGAAAATCTGGTGTGCCATCTGGTTTGTGTGGAAAATATGAAAGTAGTGTTTCCGGTGGTTCACCCTCTGTCTTTCCAGCAAAATGTCGGGAATAATTTTCAATACCGTTACAATACCCAATCTCTCGAATCAGTGCGAGATCGTAGGACGTACGTCGCTTGATTCTGTCAGCCTCAAGAATTTTTCCCGCATCGGTGAGCTCTTTAACACGTGCATCGAGCTCTTTTTTGATTGCCTTAAACGCACACTCAGCTTGATCCGCTTCTGTAATAAAGTGTTTTGCGGGAAACAAGAAAAATACATCGACATCTTCAACAATCGTTCGAGAAATCGCATCTATTTTTTGAATACGTGCAATCACACCCCCCTCGATATCTACCTTGAAAATAGACTTCTCAGAAACAGGCATAATTTCAATAGAGTTTCCGGTTGCCCGAAACATACCCGGACTTAAATCAGCAACTGTGCGCTCAAAATGTATGTCGATAAGTTTGCGTATAAAGTCTGCGCGCGCGATCTGCATTCCTACGCCAACCTTCATATTTACTTTTTCATACTCAACAGGGCTTCCAAGATTGTAGATACACGACACAGACGCCACAATAATTACATCTTTTCTTGTGAGAAGAGCTTGCGTAGAAGCATGACGAAGCCGATCGATCTCTTCATTGATCTGGGCCTCTTTTTCGATATAAGTATCCGTTGTAGGCATGTATGCCTCCGGCTGATAGTAGTCATAATACGATACAAAATAATGCACTGCATTATGTGGAAAAAATTCTCGGTACTCTTGTGCGAGCTGTGCGGCAAGTGTTTTGTTGTGTGCAATGACAAGCGTTGGTTTTCCAACGCGCGCAATGACATTTGCCATCGTAAATGTTTTTCCAGAACCAGTAACGCCGAGTAACGTCTGATGACGCTCACCTTTTTCTATGCCACGCACAAGCGCATCAATTGCTTTCGGCTGATCACCGGCTGGAGCGTATTCACTGTTGAGGGTAAACAGAGGCTTCTTCATACCTGCATGGTATCGTTAGGGACGATATTTGTCGAGAAAAGCAGCCTTAAACTCCGGGAAGCTGTCTTCAAGCAACGCAACACGCATACTGTGTACGAGACTGATAATAAAATAGAGATTGTGAATTGTAGCGAGTGTACCCGCGAGCATTTCTTTTGCTCGAAACAAGTGTGCGAGATACCCTTTTGTGTAATGTGTACAGGTATAGCATCCGCACGTTGCGTCTATTGGTGTAAAATCACGCACATACTGCGCGTTGGTGAGGTTAATTTTTCCAGTCATTGTGTAGACCATACCATTGCGAGCCATGCGCGTTGGTGCGACGCAGTCAAACAAATCAACTCCATTTTCTACACCCATAAATAAGTCCTCGGGCTCTCCGATACCAAGCAAATGACGTGGTTTTTCTTCCGGAAGAATTTCGTTGACCCACTGCACCGCTGTGGTCATATCCTCTTTTGCAAAAGAGCCACCAATGCCAAAGCCGTCGAAATCCATTGCAGAAATTGCGTGTGCACTTTCCTTGCGAAGCTCCTCACTTCGCCCACCCTGCACGATACCAAAAAGCGCCTGGCGCTCTGCGTTGTCTTTTGAACGATGATACTCAAGACTGCGCTTTGCCCATCGATGCGTGCGGTCGAGTGCCTCACGCTGATAGTGCATCGGCTCAAGCGGAGATGTGCACTCATCAAAGGCAAAGATGATATCTGCACCGAGATTATGCTGAATATCTATCGATTTTTCAGGAGTAATATAGTGCGTCGAACCATCGAGGTGGGATTTAAACGTTACACCATCTGGATCGATATGAGCGATCTTTGGCTTTTCGGGATCTGACTGTGCTTCTGCGAGGAGAAGTTGTGGGTCTGTTTCTTTTGTTACCTTACTGATCCCCTTGCCGTATGCCGCACCAAGAGAAAACACCTGAAATCCTCCGGAATCGGTCATTGTGGGACCCTTCCAATTCATAAATGTATGCAACCCTCCGGCATCGCGTACGATATCGTCGCCCGGCTGAAGATATAGATGATACGTATTTGCAAGCACCACCTGAGCGCCAAGATCGCGTAGCATCTCTGGAGTAATTGCTTTAACCGTTGCTTTTGTTCCCACAGAAACAAACGCTGGCGTCTCGATAGACCCATGCGGTGTTTCAAGAAGCCCGGCGCGACCAAGGTGGCCGTTGCCGAGCTTCTTTTGAATCGTAAATGAAATTGGTCGATTATTTGACGTCAAGCAATTCTACTTCAAAGATAAGTGTCGCATTCGCTGGAATGACAACATTCCCTGCCCCATCACGAATCTCCTGTGGTCCGTACGCAAGATCTGAAGGAATGGTAAGGCGACGCTTTCCACCAACTTTCATACCAGCAACACCCTCATCCCATCCCTTGATAACCATTTGCTGACCGAGCACAAAGGTAAATGGTGGTCGACCAAACGAAGAGTCGAATAGTTTTCCATCCATAAATGTTCCTTTATAATGCACCGTCACAGTCTTTCCAGATACCGCCTCAGCACCTGTTCCTACAGCAATATCTTCGATAATCAAACCATCACCCTTTGATATATTGTTTGAATCCATGCGATTTTCCATCATAGAGTCATCCCTTTTACCAAATAGACTTATCGACATGGAGTTCCATGCGAAGAACCAGAACACCACGACAAGCGCGACGGCGACGGCTATCCACTGATTTCGAGAGAGTTTCTTCATTATGATATACTAAATACTAATAGCACCAGTATACCATGAAAAAAAGACTCAACATCCCGGAAAAAAATCTTCCCATTACCCCACTTTCTTTGGAAGAAATCCGCGAAGCGGCGGCTCAGCGAGTCTCTCGAATCAAACAAGAGTTTACTGACGGTTTTGAATTTATTACTCGTTACGAAAAATCTGTTACAGTCTTCGGCTCTGCGCGTTTTGTAGAAGGGCACCCATATTACGAAAAAACTCGAGCACTCTGCAAACGTATTGTAAGCGAGCTTGGTTACTCTATTGTAACTGGCGGAGGTCCTGGCATCATGGAAGCGGCAAACCGTGGTGCATTTGATGCACATGGATCATCTGTCGGCCTCACCATCAAACTCCCGCACGAACAAGCAACGAACCCGTACCTCACCGACCACCTCGATCTCTATTATTTCTTTGTGCGAAAAGTCTGTCTTTCATTTTGCGCTGAAGCATACATCTTTTTTCCAGGTGGCTTCGGCACACTCGACGAATGTTTTGAAATTCTCACTCTCGTTCAGACTCGAAAAATCCGATCTGTGCCTATTATTCTTGTTGGTAGCGAGTACTGGAAAGACTTGGAACAGTTCATACATAAAAACCTACTCGACCTCGGTACAATAGACCGTGCAGACATCAACCTCTACACCATTACCGACAATGAAGATGAAATCCTCGAGATTATAAAACACGCACCTGTGCGCAACGGCCTGAAATACTCATATGACGGAAAAGAATAATTCTCAACGACGAGAAGAAAAACATTGTGTACCCTGTGAAGACGCGGACGGTGCTCTGGATATCGAAGCGGCGATGAATTTAAAAGAGGGGCTCAACCAATGGAGCCTTATTGACGATATTCGAATTGAAAAAACATTAAAATTCAAAGATTTTTCTGAAGCACTCGGTTTTGTAAATGATGTTGGTGCAATCGCAGAAGCTGAAGGGCACCACCCCAACATCTCTCTGCACGACTGGAACAAAGTCACACTTACCCTCTACACCCACTCACTCAACAGTCTTTCTGAAAACGATTTTATTCTTGCTGAAAAAATAGACGCTTTGTATAGAAAAAAATGTGGGGAGTCGGCGTAAGCCAACTCCCCAGGGATTGTGTTTTCTGCGCTTGTTGATGCCCAGCCTAGGCCGCGACACGCTTCTTGCTTGCCTTGGGCATGGTGAATTCCTCCACGACGACACGGAAATCCTTGGGTCCGGCAGTCATTGCGGACACGGGCGCGACGTTGGGAAGCGACGGGAGCTCAACCCGAGCACCCTCACGGCACTCAATCTCGAAATCCTCAACGTTGCGACCGTGAAAGAGCAGACAGCCCTCCGGCAGGACGAACATCGTGTTGTCCTGATACGCAACCCACACAGGGCCGCCAGAAGGCCAGTACATCTCCTTCCCATCGACAACGTAGCGCACGAAGCGCATCCACCCGAGCTCGCGCGGAGGCGGGTCCGGCTTCTCAAGCTTGCGCTTACGCGCGGCGATCTCAGCAGCGCGGCGCTTCTTGATCCGATCCAGACGCTTCTGCTCGTCATCGGGGATGATGAGAGGAGCTCCGGTCGGACGCCGCGCCTGTCGCATCGCAGGACTGCTGCGATCGCGAGCCAACTTCTTCTTGTAGTGTTCGAGGTAAGAGGTCAAGACAATTCTCCAAACGCGATGTTACCCGAAAACTGTCGGGCACAGGCAGCCCCATCCATAGGGACACGCACAGTGGAATCCAACGCGAAAACACAACGATGAACTACCAAGAAATATCGTACAACACAAATATTAAAGACGCAATGGGTTATGCCTTTGTAATATCTCGAGGGTAAAAGAGGTGTATCGTCCAATCAACGGCAATCTTGATACGCTTCGGCCACGATGCAAAATTGAAGAGATAGACTGTACGCCACATCCACCAACCAAGTGGCCCCGTCCAGAGTGTTCCAAACACCTTACCTACTGCCTGCCATTTACCAAGTGACACAAGACTTCCTCGTGAGTGATATGTAAAGCGTGAGAGACGTTGACCCCGTATATGTGCGGCAATATTTTTCCCCACAATAGCGCCCTGCTGAACAGCAACCTGCGCAAGCATTGGTAGAGGCATTCCCGCATCTGGCGTGTAGGATGCAATATCTCCAAGTGCAAACAATGTGTCAGTATTTTTTACACGCAAAAATTCATCAACAATAATCCGACCTCCACGGTCACGCTCGACCTCTCTATCAAACTCAAGAGGCTGAGGCATCACGCCAGCAGCCCACAACACATGCGATGCGGGAATCACTTCACCGTCCGCCAAACGCACACTTTGCTTTGTAACCTCCGACACATCTTTGTTGAGTAACACATCGACACCCTTTGCGCGAAGTACGCTGAGTGTGCGCGCCCGCAACACTGGATCAAACATTGGGAGCAATTCTGGCCCTTTGTTTATGAGGTGAATAGATACGTCTCCCGCACAGATATGTCCTTTGTAATATTTACGAAACGCATTGAAAAAGAGATCTGCCATTTCTGCAACAAGCTCTACGCCCGTAGGACCACCACCTACCACTACAAAACTTAACATCTTTTTTCTTGTCTCTGCATTTTCAATATGGGATGCCTCTTCAAATGTAGAAATGAATCGATTGCGAATATCGACTGCATTTGCTAAATCTTTAAGTACCAAAGCATGTTCTTGCGCACCGGGAATATTGTAGAAATTTGTCGTACCACCAAGAGCAACAACGAGGTAGTCGTATGAGACGTCTCCAGAAGACGTGCGTACAACACGACGCTCCGTATCGACACCCACAACATCAGCAACCATGACGTCCGCGCCTGTTTTGTATGAAATACTTCGTATAGACTCAACAACCTCTTCATCATCAAGCCCGCCAGTTGCAACCTCATGGAGAAGTGGCGTAAACAGAAAATAGTTTGTCTTACTGATAAACACAACCTCAGCCTCATTGCGACCAAGATACTTTCTTAACGACAAGTACGAGTACACACCTCCAAAACCACCTCCGAGAATCACGATTTTCTGTTTCTTCATGTTGTGTATTGTATCAAACTCAGCGCACGATATGCCACTCATAGGTGGGAGAATGGGTGTCGATAGAAACTCGTACACCCAAAAGACTCTCTGAGACCTGTGCCGAACTATCCACCACAATATACTGGCCATCTCTTTGCACAAACGCTATTGTGCACTCCTCGTCTCCCACCGGCACGGTGTACACGTCACCATAAGAACTATGTTGAGCGACAAATAGCCTCGCGACATCAATGCACGAATACACGAGAAATTGAGCGCGTGCGCGCCCTTCATGGTACACACTAGCCCACTTCGTCGAAAGACCTGCAACAGATAGACGCACGGACAGCGCCATTAATACCACCGACAGCACTACTGCCGACATTACTGCAATATAACCCCCCTGTCTTATACGCCATACATCCATATATGTGTAGTAGATAACAAACCATTCATGAATAAATACACAAACACACCACCCTCTTCAAGAAAAGAAAATTCGAGCGTACTCGATGCATGAACAAACAGACCACGTCGCGTAAGCGCTTCTGGTAGACCATCATTTCTCTGCAGTAACACAGCACCAGTGCTTGCGTACACACTCACACGCTCATCTCCACGCTCGAGAATAAGCTTTGAGCTTGTTGCACCAACCGCTGGCTCCACCACGTCAAAACCAAAATTTTGAAAAGATTGTATTTTTTCTATCACGAATTGACTATCCTCCAAGGTTTCAATCTTCCGAGTACGCGCATCGCCGTACTCAATAAGATATACAGCTGTCACAAAAACGCCGGAAAGTATGACAGACAGCAAACCGATATAGATGAGTACCTCAATGAGCGTAAACCCTCGATGGTTTGAATACATAGATACTCTTTTTAGAATTACTCACACCATAGACCACTCCATTTTCACTATCAAGTGCATCGATAGCTTCAGCAAACACGGTAGTCTCTAAACGTCGTACATTCCCAACATCTGACATGTCATACACACTAAAACCGTACGCTGGATCTGTACTCGATACAAACAGCACATTTCCCTGCGCGATGAGCCCACTGATATGTGTTGTACCAGAAAGTGGTACACGCACGGAAAAACGTTCCAACGGTGCCGTTGAAGAAGCCATGTCTATCGCATACAACTCTCGAGTCTGCGCGTTACCGCGCCGACGACCAGCATAGAGTGTTGTGCCAATGAGATACTCACTCATTGCATCCCTATCCGCACTCGCGCTTGTGCCTGCGTTAAATGACCCGACTTCATGTATCGTCCATGGGTCATGTACATCAAGAATGATAATTTCTTTTGTGTCCGCAGATGTTGCAAGATATGCAAAGCCATTTTTTGCAGAGATATCGTGAACATTATGAGATAACTCAAGAAAACTAACCTCATAGGGAGACTCGAGGTTGTGCACGTCAAACATGTGAAATTCTGGTCCAGCTGTTTCTCGTGTACCAACATAGACGATACCGTCAACATACGTAACGCTTCTACCATACGGAAAAGAGCCGTATGGGTCGACACCTTGCAAGCCGCGCTCCGCTACAACAGTGGGATGCTCTAGTGTGTCTGTACGAATAACAGAGAGCTGTGTTGTTGAGCTTTCATTTGCAGTAAACACATAACCTTGTATTGCATCAAGTGCGACAATTCCTTTCCCAATATCAGTTGATGAAATCACAGAACCCTGCTCGGTATCAAATACAATCAAATCTGTGCTTGTGGGACTATCACTTGTGAGAGATATGTACGCGATACCAGACACGACATCAATATCAGTAATCGTTTCTTGGTGCACAACATCTGACAGCAAAAAAGACTGCACCGAATACTCAGCCCAATCTTGCGCGTGTGGTTCGGGAGCATAACAACTTTCCTTAATTTGCTCAGGGAAATGTGTATCGACAACAAGAAACTCAGCGGATACCGCGCGAGGAATACCACGTATAAGCCCCACATCTTCTATGTGTACCCTTTGTATACACTGTGTAATATCTGTGCCCACTGAGACAGTATCATTCGAAGATTGTGAAATTTCTATAAAATATTTTTCAAGCGTAGAGACTGAGGCAAGGGATAGCTCGCCGCCGAGTGTAGATAGGTCTACAGAAAAGAGAGCGCTCGCCGCCACAGCGAGCGCAATCAACACAATCGCCACCGCGATAATAATTTCCAGTGTCGAAAATCCTCGATGTTTAAAAATCAATTCCTCCTTCATAGCCAATCGTTACAGCCACAGCATGTTCACCGTGACCAAACATCACAACAGTACGTTTACCATGCACTGCTGTTCCTTTTTCAAATACAGTATCAATGTTTGACGGCTCTACATCTATAGACATATTTCTTGGGAACTCAATATCTACATCTACACCTTCACGATACTGGCTACCAGAAAACACAACAAAGACACCATCTCCAACGTGCACGCCATGCGCATCATTATTGATACCGTTTAGTGAAGCAGTTCTCGCCACGTGGAGCGCATGTGAAAAGATACGTGCCTCATCACGCGGAGACGTATGTACGACAGCAGAAATATCTAAAAATGGCGCGCATAAAAACAACATGCTTGTTATTGCAAGAACGACAAGCACTTCTATAAGAGTAAAGCCCTCCACCATAAATGCCCTACCGCCTAAGCTGTTGTGTGATCCCATATATAGGACTAATAATAGAAATTGCAATAAAACCCACGAGAAGACCCATCACCACCATAAGCACCGGCTCAATCACGCTCGAAAGATTTTTAACAATATCGTCGAGCTCTTTTTCATATAGATCAGCGAGGTGCACGCAGACATCACGCAGACTTCCAGAGGATTCACCGACGCGCACCATGGGCACCACCATATCTGGAAATACATATGCATAATCAGCTAGTGCTACATACAGTGGCGCACCAGACGTTACGCGAAGCGCAGCATGCTTGTACACTTCTGCGTACAATACAAAGGATGCGCTTTCTGCTGTCGCATAAAAAACTTTTTCTATAGGAATTGTGGCGGAAAGCATTGTACTGATTGTCCGACACGCTCTGATAATTTCATATCGACGCAGGATACCGCCACACAGTGGTACACGCACAAGCACTTGCTCCACTACCATGCGTGCGCGTTTTGTCTTGCTCCAAACATACCACGATGTCACGCACAACATCGCCACAACGAGCACAAACCACACCCAGTAGATCTGCAGAATATGGTGAATTGCAATCAGTGTTCGGGTTGTGAATGGCAACTCTTTTCCCATACCAGAAAAAATCGGCGTAATTTTAGGGAGTACATAGAGAACAATTGTTCCCGCAATACCAAGCGTTGCAACAGCAATACACACTGGATACAGAAATGCGGACGTCATTTTTCTTCGAAGACGTTCTCGCTTGGTAAGCTCTTCGGCGACAAGAAACAATGTATGCGCAAGTGTTCCCGTACGTTCACCGGTGCGAATCATAGAAATCGCAAGAGTATCAAATGGTGGTTGTATAGATGTAAGACAATCGCTGAATGCGTCTCCGCGTGCAACACCCGATATAAGCGCTTCAAATAACCTACGCTCTCGAGGTGATCGAGCCTGATCACACAAAAGCCGTATGCTTTCTATGACAGACATATCCGCACGCATAAGAAACGCCATCCGAGACATCATGTGCGCTTGTTTTTTGAGACCACTCATCTGTTTATTCGTGAAGAAGCTCAAGCACCTCTTCAAGTGTCGTGACTCCCTGCATAATCTTGCCCAATCCCTGAGACGCTATCGAGACCATGCCATGTTCACGCGCAACGGCACGAACGTGTGACGCATCGTGGGAATGCACAATCACATCTCGTATGTGTTGATCCACCTCAAGAATCTCAGCGAGCACCTCACGCCCAACAAAGCCGCAGCGTCCACACACGTCACATCCTGCGCCATAATATACAGACGATATCTCCCAACCGTATGCACCCATCAGTGCATTGCGTTGTGCTTGAGAAAGTGTTCGCGTCGTTTTGCACTGTGGACATATTTTTCGTACAAGTCTTTGAGCAATCACCATTGTAAGTGTCGAGGAAATCAGAAACGGTTCAACGCCCATATCGACGAGCCTAGGTATTGCAGAAGATGCATCGACAGTATGTAGCGTAGACAACAACATGTGCCCCGTCAGTGCTGTATGCGTTGCGATGTGTGCAGTTTCTGTATCTCGAATTTCGCCGACCATGATAATGTCTGGATCTTGCCGCAGCACCGAACGAAGTCCATGTGCAAACGTAAGACCACTACGCGGATTGATATTGATCTGTTTCATTCCATCCACCGCATATTCGACCGGATCCTCGATTGTTACAATCGAAACATCTGGTTTGTTGAGAATTTTTGCAAGTGAATAAAGTGTTGTTGTTTTTCCGGAACCCGTTGGACCTGTAACAAGCACCATACCCCACTGTTTTTGAAGTGCCCTGTATATCTTTTGCACATCACCTTCTGAAAAACCCATGCTTTCCAACGAACAATTACCCATCGTATACATAAGTAATCTCAGCACCACACACTCACCATGATGCGATGGCACACATGACACTCGCACATCTCCTCCGCCATAGGAAAAACGACCATCTTGAGGAGCATTTCTTTCATCAGTACGCAGGTGCGAAAGAATTTTTATTCTCGACACAATTTCCGGATACGTCTGTATGTCGAGAGTATCTTCGTCGCGCAACACGCCATCAACACGAAAACGCACACGCACATTGTGGTGTGTAGGCTGAAGATGTATATCGGATGCACATGAGAGCCTCGCGCGCTCGAGGAGTGTGTTGACGATTTCTATGACAGACACGATGACAACGTTGCATCGTGAAGTAGTACAGTGCTTACACTATAGCACCCTGCGCAGTCTTCGTACAGTAATCATTCATCACAATACCTGCAGCAACCGCAACATTGAGAGAGCGGACGCTACCAAACTGTCGTATCTCAACAACATGATGACACTTATTTAATATCTCTGTTGGTATTCCCCCACTTTCCTGACCAAAAATAATCAAAGTCTTTTTCGAAGAATCCCACGCGAAATCTGCAAGGGATGAAACTTTTTCTTGCGGTAGATGTGCGCCATTTTCTACAGCAACAATCACATCGTATTCCGCGCATACAGCATCAATGTCTTCGACAAACTTTATGTGCCGAAAATGCTCGTAAAACTCCGCGCCAACACTCGCACGTCGATCGAATGTTTTATGGCCATAGAGAATAATTTCCTTTGCACCAAATGCATTTGCACTCCGCACAATATTGCCGGCGTTGTTGTCATACAAAATATTGACGATCATAACGCCATAATTGAGCTTGCGTTCTGCAAGATATTTTTTTACCTCCTCATCCGTAAGCCACTTCAGATAGTCGGCTCGGTTGCGGGGTTTGTTGGGATCGTATGCCGGTGTTTTTGAAGAAAAACCAAAATCGTTCATATTTACAACTGCACACAGTTAGAATGTCATAAGCACCGCCGCCATAAGCGCAATATTTTTCAGAAACGCGACACGTTCTGTCATTCTTTGTTGTGGATCCTGCTCTTTCCAAAATGCGTGCATCTTGAATGTTACCGGAACGAGAAATGCGAGCAGTGCGATGCCACCCCATTGCATATAACTACCCGTGAGATATGAAAGACCACCAATGAGGAGTAAAAGACCTGAGCCAAAGATAGCAAACATCGGAGATGGCACACCCTTAAACTGCGCGTACCCCGCAAGGTGCTTTGTATGCACAAGATGGTTGTACGCATTAAAGAGAAAATATCCTCCAAAAACAGCTCGACCAATCAAAAACAATATAGATTCGATTCCCATACGATTACAATCTCTAATGAGTAATGTATAGAGTATAGCAAAAAAGTCTTGTACTGTGTTTTGACAAAATATATTTTATGAAGTATAGTTTTGCCATCACATGGAGGAATACCCGATTCGAATAAACAAATATCTCGCTCTCAAAAAATACTCGACACGCCGTGGCGCAGACGAGCTTATTGAACGTAAGAAGGTGTTCATCAATGGCAAGCTCGCCCAACTTGGTGACAAGGTTCAAGAACGAGACGTCGTCGAGGTGCGCCTCGGAAAGACAGGTCCTGTGCAGTACAGATATTACGTATACAACAAACCAAAGGGTGTTATCACTCATTCCCCACAAATGGGTGAGCGTGATGCACGAACGGCCTCGGGCTTGCGTGATGTATTTCCTGTTGGTCGTCTCGACAAAAACTCACGCGGTCTTCTTATTCTTACCAACGATGGCCGTGTAACAGACCGCCTCCTCAACCCAGATAGCGCGCACGAAAAAGAATACCTTGTGCGAACTCGAGAAAAAATTAGGAAAAATTTTAAACAAAAAATGGAAGGTGGCGTAGACATCGGCGACCACATCACCAAACCATGCAAGGTACAGATTCTCAACGATCACGCATTTCGTATTACGCTCACCGAAGGAAAGAAGCATCAGATTCGACGCATGGTTGTTGCACTTTTTAATGATGTTACCGATTTGCAACGAACTCGAGTGATGAACCTTACACTCTCAGGTGCGCCGGAAGGTGGATATCGAGAGGTTCGAGGTGAAGAACTCAAAGAATTTTTGAAAGGGGTGGGGTTATAAAAAAGAAGAAGAGGGCCGGACGCGCAACGCGTCCGGCCCCTTTTTATCCAACGAACAGCCCTCGCGCTACCGCCAGCATGTTGCCCACACATGCACACGCTGAAGCACTGCATTCTGCTCACAGGCAACGAGCTCAACCACGCCATCACGGAAGACGAATTCGAAGAATCGCTCCCCAAGACACGGGATCGAAAACGTGCCAATGGCAGAATAAAGTGCCCACAACCGAGGCACATGGGTCATCACAAACGACATAGTCTCGACAAGGCCGAGGCCAAATTCGTCGTCGCGTGTGTCAGACTGAGCAACCACTACGCGTACCGGCAGTGCCACGAACTGCATGTTTCGATTGATGTGATACTCCTGCACACGAGCAAGACCGCGCGTCGTCTTGTCTTCGAGTGTCGAACCCCGCAGGTCTACGCTCGAAAACCGATGCTTGAGCATGGTTCCAAACACACGCACAAGCCGAACACCAGCCTCCTCTCTGTTGCGTCCGAGAAACTCAATTCTCGGAACAAGTATGTTTCCTTGCATACCATGCCCACGCGGACATTCGAAGTCGAAGGGAGAACACCCCCTCCGAACTCCACGGCGAGCAAACGATTCTACCTGCTTTGAAATGCTGTAGAGCTTAAAAGCATTCACTGCTTCTTCAGCACCACAAGAAACCTCCTTCTTTTTGATGTGGGGTGCGTGCGTAGAAACGCCGTCAGCAACGACGGAATGACCATCCATGGTGGATGTCTCCACGAAATGAGGGTATGTCAAAATCCTTTTTAATTCTACCATATATGGTAATATCAATAGTGAAGGCCTTGTCATGGATTCCGGGGGAATCCAGAGGTCAACAAGCTCTTTTCATGGAGGAGAAGACGTGACTCGGACATACGCAAGGGTTCGTGGGGCGATTGCTTTCGCAGCAGCGCTCCCGCTCATGGTGCTCGTATTCCTCGGGCTAGACAACAAGGGCGATGTGACACCACATCCGCCCATGGAATACCTGAGTTCCTACGACGGTTGTACCGTAAACGTGCGCGAGGACTACAACTCGCAGACGGGCTACGACGACCGCGTCGTGATACTCACGCCGATGAGCATGAGGTTCGCCGACTTCACCCTGCTCACTGCGCGCGACATCAAGGCAGATGGACGATGGGAATCATTTTCACTTCGAGATCGCAATGGTGTGTTCACCCACACCAAAGTGCATCCGGACGGAAAGTGGCCCGAAAGTGCCGCGCCGTTCATCGAACGACTCAACAAGTCTGTTTCCGAGGCTCACAAGCAGAAACTCGCGAAACAGTGAGAGCTTTTCCCTCCCGTAGGCCACCTGGGTTCGCAAGAATCTGGGTGGCTTTCTCTTTTAGATAACACGATACCTAAACACCGCGTCGATTACTCTCGTTCCCACAAGTGGATGTTTCGCTACAGCGCGAACTTTGTAGTCGGTAGAAACCGCCTCCTCTGAATTCAACACAAAACCAACATGAGCGTGATCTTCGCCGTTATCAAAACGCTGTGTTGCCCAAAACACAACATCTCCAGGTTCTACGTTCGCCACATCAACAGACTCCCATTGCGAAGATTCTTCTATAACAGCGCGGAGTGAAGCAACGGTTGCTCGTGGCTCGGAAAGCATAGTCGTGAGCGTTAGCAAACTACTGACAAATGCTGCACAAGAAAGATTTCCATCTTGAAATACATCTTCCACACGACCCGTATCTTCATGACGCACGATAAGTGAGTTGAACAAACGCGTCCCAGGGGCGTTTTTAATCATTTGTACAAGCGACTCTTTGCGCAATACGGTGATATGTTTGTGTGTCATATAATATATAGTAACGTATTCACATTGTGCCAAAAACCGCTATAATACACAATATTCACGAGAAATTTACAAAACCATACGACCCAAAGAGTACGGAGTCGACAATCTACGCCGAGTGGGAACGCTCTGGCTTTTTCAACCCCGACAATCTCCCCGCTCGATACGACGACGCTAAGGCATTTACTATTGTCATGCCCCCACCAAACGCCAACGGCAACCTCCACGTCGGCCACGCGCTCGCTATCACCGTCGAAGATATCATCACCCGCTACAAACGCATGAAGGGCTTTCGTGCACTCTGGATTCCCGGTGCAGACCATGCTGGTTTTGAAACACAGATTGTATACGAACGAAAACTTGAAAAAGAAGGTCGTTCGCGTTTCAAAATGGACCCGCGCGAACTCTATGAGGAGATCTACAAATTTACTCTAGAAAACAAGGCGACCATGGAAAACCAAGTGCGCATGCTTGGTGCGTCGTGCGACTGGTCACGTGAACTCTTTACCCTCGACGAAAAAGTTATTCGTCAGGTTCAGGAGACATTTAAAAAAATGTACGATGACGGCCTTGTCTATCGTGGCGACCGCATGGTGAACTGGTGCACAAAACACCAGACATCCCTCTCCGATGTAGAGACTGAAACAAAAGAAATGACGGACAAGCTCTACTATTTGAAATATGGCCCTCTCACCGTCGCCACCGTACGTCCAGAAACAATGTTCGGTGATGTTGCTGTAGCAGTACATCCAACAGACGAGCGATACAAATCACTCATTGGTACTACTATTACGGTACAAACACCTATCGGCGACATGAACCTCCTTGTTGTTGGTGATGAGATGGTAGAAAAAGAATTTGGAACAGGCGCACTCAAAATCACACCCGCTCACGACAAAAATGATTTCGAGCTTGCCGCGCGACACAACCTCCCTTCTGTTGAGGTTATCGACAAGTATGGAAAACTAAACGAGAAAACTGGGAAATATGCCGGGCTTAAAATTGCCGAGGCTCGCAAACAAGTTGCCGCCGATCTCGAAGCACTCGGTCTTATCGAGAAAACCGAAGACTACGTACACCCTGTACCGACATGCTACAAATGCAACACAGTTATTGAGCCGCGGCGCATGCCACAATGGTATGTAAAAATGAAACCGCTTGCAGAAAAGGCGCTCGCTGCCGTAGAAGCGGGCAACATCACATTCCATCCAGACAATTACCGAAAAATCTTCAACTACTGGATGGAGAACACACTCGACTGGAATATTTCCCGACAAATCGTGTGGGGTATTCAGATTCCTGCAAAAATCTGTGCCAACGAAAAAGGTGCATGCGGTCACGCCTTCCCCGACCTTGAAAACACTGCGACGACATGCCCAAAGTGCGGTGGCTCAGTAACACAAGATACTGACACATTCGACACGTGGTTTTCTTCTGGCCAGTGGCCGCTTATCACAACAGGATACCCAGACGGTAAAGATTTTAGCGCACATTACCCTACCGACGTCATGGAGTCGGGTTATGACCTCATTTTCAAATGGATTCCACGCATGGTGATTTTCGGCCTCTATCTTGCGGGCAACGTACCATTCCGCGATGTGTATCTCCACGGCCTCGTCAACGACGCTCACGGAAAAAAGATGAGCAAGAGCAAGGGCAACGTGGTAAACCCTGTCGACATGACAGAAAAATACGGCACCGATGCGCTTCGTATGGGACTTGTTGTTGGTAATCCGCCTGGAAGCGATACCGCGCTTTCAGAAAGCAAGATAAAGGGGTACAAAAATTTTGCAAACAAACTCTGGAACATCACACGGTTTGTGCTTTCAAACACTGAAGGGATTGTAGAAAACTCTGCACAGATTACGACAGACGCAGACAAAGCACTCATCGATGAGCTTGAAACAATAACAAAAGATATCACGTCAGACCTCGACGGATTCCGCTTCCATCTCGCATCTGAAAAAATCTATCATTACATCTGGGACCGCTTCGCAGACAAAATACTCGAGGAAAGTAAGCCGATACTTTCGGGCACAGACGATACAGCAAAACTATCTCGACAGCAAACACTTCTTAAGATTCTCAAACACTGCGTCGTCATTCTTCACCCATTCATGCCATTTGTAACAGAAGAAATCTGGGCGCATCTTCCTCAGGCAGAAAAAAATCTACTCATCGTAGAAAAGTGGCCGGCATAGTTTCTAGATGGATTAAAAAACAAGACCGCTGCGCTTTTCGCATCGGCCTTGGGTGATTCAGGCGACTCGACGATGGGATCGACTCACTTTTCCACGCTCATCTTCATCTTCTCGCATCTCGTTATCGAGTCTATCAATCTCATCGTCAAATTCATCCATACAGAACAGGTGTTGCTTGAGGACCCACAATTTTCCCCTCTGAACATACACAGCGCCACAATACTCCTCTCCAGGATTGATGGGGTGCCTACAAAGAATGCAGGGTCCATGTTCCTGAAATGCAATACGGTGGTATATGCGAAGAAGTCGTGGGTAATACGCCCTCCTACGATTCGTTCCCACAAGTCTAAGGTTCACGGTGCCTCCTTGCGCACGACGCAGATGTTGTTCTTAATTCCGTGAATAATACTAATCGACAATAGAAACATAGTCAAAATAAAAATATCATGGTACATTGTGTCGGATTGTTCTATATACATCCAGAGAAAGGAGGGTGCGCGTATGAACATACTCGCCCTTTGTGCGATCGGAGTTTCAAGTGGTGGCTTCAGTGGCTTCATCCCAGGAATCATTCTCCGCAAGGCAGGAGCCGGCGGCGGTCTCATGGGCAGCCTCGTTGCCTTCGCCATCCAATGCATGTTCGTGTGGCAGGGGTACGACTGGACCGCTTCGCTGGTTCTCGTCGTGACGTCGTTCATGCTCGGACTGTGCTTCGTTGGCACGGCCGAACACTTCATGGCAACCCGCTGGGGCAAGCGCAAGCGACACACAGGCGAAGAAACCTCGCACGACTTCAACGAGACCAACATCGATGAAGTGCACGGTCAGGCAATCGCGGGGCTCGCCGTGTTCCTGTTCCCCGTTGGAGATGCGTGGCTCCAGTTCTGGTGGCTTGTGGCGGCACTCATCATGTTCCGTGTGTTCGATACCCTCAAGCCCGTACCAGTATCGACCGCGGAAAAATGCCCAGGCGTATGAGGCATCATGCTCGACGACACGTTTGCCGGCATCCTCGCGGCACTGTCGGTAGGCGCGCTGTTCTTTGGTGCACAAGCCGTACTGACGCCATGACCGCATCTCGCTGCATTTCTCGCGCGACCCTCACAACAGGGTCGCGCGTTTTTACATATCACCCCAATACACTTTCAACTATCTACTACGACGCAATTCAAACACAAGCACCACAAGACCGCTTATTGCAAGCACCATATTTTTTACGACGAATTCACCAGAAAGAGATAGCACTGGAAAATACGGATCAAAGATAACATGCCAGCCAAATAGAAACGTAGAAAATGTGCCGATGAGATGTCCGAGAAGCACAAGATGCGTGAAGATAAGCGCTCGATTGATAACAAGCATCACACCAATACAAAGCTCGGCAACACCAAGCCACAAAAGACCTACACCATGTGCAAACGCTGGCACCATAGAATAGTAGATGAGATCAAACACAGGGTTGAAACCAAAGACTTTGAGTGCGCCAAACCAGATAAAGATGAGCGCGAGCCCCAAACGAAGCGCGACCATAAGCGCATCTCCATATGTTTTTAAAAATGCATCGTTGTACAGTAATCGCCTCATGATATTACACAAGATGTGCCACAGCTATAATCCACGCCGCAAAAATGGTGAGAACAACAACAAGCAAAATCGTAAGATCTTTTGTCATAGACCACTTTATTATCTCACAAACATTACATTACTTAAATAGAGAAAAGAGTGCCTTGCTGCCCGCGAGATTTTTATCCCATTCCACAGACTCATGTGTCTGCAATTCAACAGTAATAGATGGAATATTGATTGTCGTAAGCCACCCATCAGCAGAACCTGTTACAGGATAACTATCAAATGTTTCTGCGCGCTGATACCCTGCCGCTGACGCATATTCATTCATCATCGATAACGACAACGGCAGAAAAACTCCTGCGCAATCACCGGCGTACACCGTGTTCGCCTGACTGTGCCAAAAGACAACACCCACTGGTTGTGTGGTCAGAATAAATTGTTGCAAGACTTGTGTTTCCGCTTCGGAAAAAGGCGCGCTACCAGCGCTAACGGTTTTTGAACGCCATGTCGCTTCTGGTTTCCATGCGCACTCAAAGTTTCTATTGAGATCTACAGAACGAGCATTGAAACGACCTGACGCTTGTACTGAAGCATCTGGAGAAACGTCCGCTTGCGTAAACCTTCCCTCTTTTCCAACAACCTTGTACACACCGTCTGGATTAGCAGATGGAATAACGACAACAGAGAGCGTGTCGGGAATATCTGATGCGTGTTGTGAAAGATAGTCTATAAACTGATACGCAAGAAGTACAGTATTCCATTCATATCCACCATGAATACCTCCGACAAACAAAAGAGTCTTCGATCCATTTCCAAATGTGTATGCCTCAATAGACCGACCTTCCTGCGATGTACCTATCACGGCGCGACGTTCTGCGCGTACTGCTTCGAGCGCAGGCTCTACTGGCGCGGGAGTCCTTGTGCTAAGCCACAAGAAAACGCCGATCACACACACCACGAGCACACTTATCGTCGCAAGTATCTTGGCGCGAGGAGTCATCACTTACTATTATTGAGCGAAGTGTTTGAGAACAGCTTGTATACCGGCAAGATTTTTGTCCCACTCAATGCTTGTGTGGTTTGTAAGAAGAATACTGATTGCGGGAACATTTACTTTTGCAAGCCAATTTACCATATCCCCCGTTACTTCATAGAAATCAAAATCGTCGTGTGCAGGATACTTTGACGCATCTGCATATGCTTTCAAGATTGTGCGAGTTTCAGCAGATACACCATTGTGACAACTTGAGGCAAAGACACCACCCGCAGCACTGTACCACGCAACAACAGCAACAGGCTTATTGTTTTGTACATAATCTCGAAGCGCCTGACTTTCTGGCTCAGAAAATGCTGACGCACCACCACTTACCGGTGTATTTCTCCACACGCCAGATTCTTGCCAATCACAATCAAAGTTTCGGTTGAGGTCCACATTGTTGCCATTAAAACGGCCAGGAACTGTTGCGCTCTCTGAAGAAGGAACCGCATCGAGTGAGAAACGTCCCGCGGAACCAACTACCTTTTTAAGACCATCTGGATTGAGTACAGGAATTACCGTAACCTTCTGATTTGCAGGAATGAGTGTTGGATTTTCTTTGAGATAATCGACAAGCTTAAAACCAAGGAACACGGTATTCCATTCATAGCCACCATGAATACCTCCGACAAACAACACCTCCTGCGGACCGCTTCCAAAGTGATACGCCATAATATCGTTGCCTTCTACCGACGTACCGATGACAGATTCGGGACCAGTTTGCACAACGGGTGTTGTTGTTGCTTCTTCTTGTACTTGTTGAGGTTGCTCTTGCACAGGCGCAGGAGCGGCCGCACGATTACCCATAACGTAGTAAATACCGAAACCAGCGAGAACGAGCACGATAAGTGCAAAAAATATCTTTTTCATAGCCCCTCTATTGTACCATTTTCACAAAGACCATTGAATTTAGACCGTCATTTTTTCGCAATGTCAACACACTGTCAGAGACAACGTAGCGCGACATTTCAGAAAAAAGGCTTGTAAACTGGCTTTCTTGAGATCCTTCACAAAACATGAGCGTACTTGCAAGAGGGCCAAGCGTGAGAACACCATCAGACCCTACTTGATATGTTCCGGAGAAGCTATTGCAATCAGTTTTTCCAGAGACATGGCCATCTGCAGAAAATGTAATCATAAATACGTCTGGTTTTTGTGGTGTAAGAGAAACACCAGCAGACTGAGCGCTCTTCCATACCCATGTACCCTTGCGAAGCATATCGGCTGTTCCTGGCGCAGGGCTCCCCGCGGGCAGTTTGGGAGTTGCCGACGGAATCGTTTGCACTTCACTAGATGCACCCCCGACACTTCCCGCAAATATCGGCGTATTATTTTTATAAATGGTTACATCGTTGCCTTTATTCCAAAACACAAGACTTTCATCTGTATTCGCATAGCGCGCACCACTTGCAGACACAACTTGAGGCAATTTCACAGTCCCGAGATCTGCATAGCTAAAGGTTACAAAGCCCGGCTCAAACATTGCAGACACGGTTCCATTGGGTCCATTAAACACAGCTTGAATTGTTGCTGGCACTGTAGGCACAGAAGGTCCGACCGGCGACTTGTGGAGCATGTTTTTTGCACCCGCCATGAGTACAAGAGCAATTACTACGAGCACACCAACAATCGCAATAGTTTTTTTCATATATATTTAGCGTATTTCTTCTTTAGAATGAGGTTCATACACAAGAGCAAGCGCGCACGCAGCAACCACCAAACCGAAATCTCGAACGCCCGTCGGAATAAGACCAAAATCAAGTGTGATGGGCAATAGATGAAGCGCAAGAATGAAGGCAATAGTGCGGACAAAGAATCCTCCCGCAAGCAACGTAGCAAGAGTGACCTCAAACACACCGTTTGCAAGCACAATCATTGCGGGTGGTAGGTGCAACAACGCAACAGCCCAGTCTGGTACAAGCGAAACCCATGTCAGACTATCAAACAACTGAGAAAAACCGAACCACAAAAACACAAACGCGAGGCCGAGGCGTAATACATGCATACCAAGTGGCCGATGAAAACGTGCGTACATGTCTTTTAGCGTATGTATATTCATATGCATATTGTTATTGCGCGAGAGCGCCAATTTTAAATCCTCCTAAAATCCGCGCGACACGAGTACTCTTGCCGTGTTGGCCATTGTAATCACTTGAGCCATCCTTTCCACACAATCTTAAAATAGCACTTTCGCCCCCTGGATGGTTTGGAATCCAACTTGTTAGATCATAGACGGAGTCGTTGATTGCAGACCAACAACTCTCTCGAGAATTATGCAGTGCAATTTGAGTCATACTGATACCAGAAGGAACCACTGGTGGTGTAGTAGGGGTTTGAGATTTTACCGGGGTCTTTGGAGTCGTTGGAGTTGTCGGTGTGCCAGAAGTAGTTTGCGTTGAGGTTTGCTGTGCTTGTTCTTGTGAAAGAGTTGGCACGACTGGTGGTGTTTTTGTAACATACACGATAGTACCCACTACTGCCGCGCACACAATGCCAATGAGTAATTTTTTCACACTGTGCTTGTACGTATTCATGTGGCTATTATACTCCCGCTTATCGTACAACATCAAATACCCTGTGTTGTGAGTTGAATACAAGCTTAATATTTTTTTCTATCGTTGGTGGTGCGGAAAACGGCTCATCGATAGCTCTGTCGAGATAGCGTACAGTAACCACGCCATTGTCATAACTTATTGCTTGTGGAACAATCCTGTCTCCCACAAATAAAGGCTCGGACACCGTATACTCGCGACGTTCTCGTATATTTCCGACAACATAAAAAAATGTACCGGAGCCCATACTGTCTTCAGAGGCGACAAACACTTTATCAATATCGCCATCGGCATCAACATCTGCAGATAGCTCATCGAGTGCAAGCTTCATCGTTGGCGGTATATTGAGTGTGATGTTTTTTGTATACGCAACAGTACCCAACGCAACAAGCCCAACGCATACCGGCACCGCAAATATCCATTTTTTACGTTGGATGCAGTAGGTCATAAACATATTGGTACAAATCATCGCGATGGAGTGAAGTGTTGTTGCAATATTGTACGCCTGTAAAGAAAATAGAGTGAGTGCATGGCGTGCAATATTCATTTGATACAACAGCGGACGTTCTGTCTCAGGGTGCATCCATGTTTTCCGAAGGGTCGGGATAAATGCCACAACATCAATAGCCACCACAACAATGACAGAAATTGTTGGGTCGTTGGTAAGCGCCCATGGTATGAGGCCGAGCAACGCGATAGCGAGAAAGACATGGTCAATCTTTCTAATATGACCGACACCATCACGCGCAATATGCGCAAGAGAGAAAAGAAAGATGACGATTGTAAATGCTTCAGCAACGCCTGTGGGAATAGCTCCGATACCAGCACCTTTTTGCACTTGTCCAAAAAATGTAACCAGAGAAACGATGGACCAGATAAACCACGTGTACGGATGAGGTTTTACAACACCCCGGAATACATCGCGGACATACGATACATTACCCACTACCGCAAGCACCGCGGCAACAAACACAATACTTTCTTTTATGAACATATAGCCTTTATTATACGACAATCACGCACGACCTGCATAAACTATTGATTTTTTAATTTATACGTGTTATAGTGGGCCCTCATGTATACCAAAAGAAACCGCGGCCAGAAATCCGTGTTTAGAGGCCGCCACGGACAGCGCGGTTCTTTTAGACGCCCTTCTCGAGGTCGCACAATGCCGACCTTTAACCCATCACAGTTTATCAACACCAATCCCGTTGATCCTGTTGTGGAAACATTCGTACCAAAGCATACCTTTGGTGATTTTTCGCTCGACGGACGCATCGTGGACACATTAAAAACAATCGGCCTTTCTTCCCCATCACCTATTCAGGACCAAATCATTCCACTTATCTTGGCTGGTAAAGATGTTGTGGGAATCGCGGAAACTGGAACTGGAAAAACTGCCGCATTTCTTTTGCCCTTGATTCAGAAAACACTCCTCGACAACAACAAGCAAACGCTCATCCTTACCCCTACGCGCGAGCTCGCTATTCAGATCGAACAAGAGCTTCGCAAGCTGAGTCGTGGCGTGCGCATGTATTCCACGGTATGCGTCGGCGGTGCAAATATTCGCCCGCAGATTAGTGGCCTACGACAGAAAAACCATTTCATCATCGGAACACCTGGGCGTGTCATAGACCTCATCAGCAACAAATATCTCAATACAAAAAACATCACGACCGTCGTACTCGACGAAGCAGACCGTATGCTTGATATGGGTTTCATCAATCCTATCCGAGAAATATTGAGCACCATTAGAACAGATCGAGAAATGTTGTTTTTCTCAGCAACCATGGATGCTCGCACAGAACAGCTTGTGGGTGATTTTCTCAGAAATCCTGTTGTTGTGTCTGTAAAAAAGAAAAGTGTCACCAACAGTATCAAACAAGATGTCGTGCGATTCCACCACAACGATAAGTTCAAAGTGCTCACCGACCTCCTCTCAAAAAGTGGCTTCGACCGCGTCATCATTTTCGGCTCAATGAAACACAGTGTTGAACGCCTCGCAAAAGATCTCACTACTGCGGGCGTCGTTGCGGAATCTATCCATGGTAATAAAAATCACACTCAGCGACAGCGCGCGCTTTCAAACTTTAAACAAGGGGTGGCTCGTGTCCTCGTAGCAACAGATGTTGCGGCGCGTGGTATTCATGTTGATAATGTGTCACATGTTATCAACTACGATTTACCAAACACTTTCGAAGACTACGTTCATCGTATCGGAAGAACGGGGCGTGGCGACAAGAAAGGTGAAGCCCTTACGTTTGTTCCGCTACCATCACACACATAGAAAATAAATTGACAACAGTAGTCGAGTAAGTATCATTGCACCTAGGAGGGTACACATGAAAATACCGAAGCTGAAGAGACTGGGTCACTGTAGCGCATGCAACCAGATGGTTGACCTCTCGCCCGACAGCAACGCTTTCACAGACCACATGCTCAATGGCGTGCGCTGTCCTAATTCGCGCTACTCGGCGCTGAAGATCATCTGCGTGATCGAGAGTCCCGAGGAAGCGATGCTGGTTGCCCAATTCATCAAGGAAGACAACCTGCGGTGCTTGTACTTCCACAAGGGGCACAGTTTGAGATGTGGCGACGGCAAATACTGCGAAGAAACGCGGCACCGCCTCGCCAGAGCTCTCGCTGTGTACTACATGGACTTGCACGCGCAAGAACAACTGCACTGAATCCACAAGGGCCGCCTGGACAACATACCAGGCGGCCCTTCTTTTTTTTCTGAACGAAGTATTACGCTACCACCACACCGGCAACCCGACAAATCTCCCCCAGCTTGCCAAGCGCCTTGGGCCACATCTGATTAAACATATCCTCCCATTCATCAGACACGTTTATTTCAACTACTACCCCTGTACCATCTTCTTTCTCGGTAAGCGTATAGTTTTCAAAAGCAGGAGCCCATTTCTTTACCGCTTCACTTGTGGTATCAATCTCACCTTTCTCATTAATTACACCAAGATGTTCGATAGACACGAATTCGTATGGTCGCACCTCTTTAATCTTGCTATACATACCACCAGCTTCTTTCCCCTGTTCATCAACACCAACAAAACGCATTTCTGAACCAGTTTCCCACGTTCCCTCATAACGAGAACCTTCATTGAAAGCCTTTGTCCACTCTCGATACGTATCTTGGTCGAGCATAGTGTGCCACACACGCTCCTTTGGTGCCTTAATAACGGTACTGAACGTTAGTTTTTTCATATAGTTGAGAATGGTTAGACAAACAGCGTTGCAACAAACGCAATAATCAAAAACGTAATGAGGTTATAAAGCGTATCTGAGAAAAACTTTTTCCACGCGAGAGAGCGCCCCGCATTCCCCCATAGTAAATTTTGCCCAATCATTGGAACAGTGAACGCGATCCATATCAAAACAATGTAGAAGTACACTGCACTTGCTGGCCCACCATTTGCGACAGTGTATGAGGTTACAAACCCAATAAAAAGTGATGTAAGCAATGATAGAAGCATCTGGAGGCTGTATGTCTTCCACATGTTCGGCATCGCCTTTTGCTTCAGGGCATCCTTTTCCGCCTGAGATAGCTTATCAAAACCAAGATACCGCATATGCACCTTACCCATCGGAGTCTTGTCGCTATACCAGAGTGTTCCAGTAATCGCACTTATAATTGACCCGATAACGCCCACGATAATTGTTATTGTCATGGACCAATACTAGCATATGCTGTGTGGGTGGTTTTAAATAGTGTTGGACTTTCGGAATATCTTGATTAAACAAAGAAAGTAAAGTATTTTCCCCAAGAAATCTATACAAGGGGATAGTGGCCCTTGATCAACTTCTCAGTTACCCTTGAGAGATTGGCTAGAATTTCTTTCGATACCCACTCCGCCTTTTCGCTATCAATCATATCCGTAGAATTTATTGCAACTACCCACGGATCATCTATTGGCCTATCAATCTGGCTAGAAATAAAAACTTCTACAGGTATTTTTTGATTCTTCCAAATTTCATTAGCAATATCTAGTGCGGCAACTGAGTAGATTTTGCCCGCATGATAAGAGGGGTTTTTTCCACTTAAACCCTCAACACTAAATGGTCTCCTAGAAGAAATTACGCCACCCAATCTATTTCCCCTACTTACTTGACCCTCATCTCCAGATTCGATACACGAGCCCGTTAAACGCAAATAGAGCATTTCTTTGTCTGTATTGTCTCCGGGATTTAAGGTAATTCCAACTTTATCAAACTTAAAGTCTCCAACTATACTTTTTATTATATCAAGCGTAGTTTCATAATTATCTTTATATTCTTCAACCGAATTAACGTAAGTTGATAATTGGGGAATTGAAACAGTTAAATCAACTTCATTTTTATATCTATAGCCCATAATTTTACAATCAGATCCCATCCAGGGATATTTTTTCCATGTCTCATCGGAAGTCAGCTTATTTTCAATATCAAGAACCATCTTCTCTAATCTTGAAAAAGGTGCCCAGCCACAACCGACGGCAGTATCATTAGCAATGGGTCTTGTGGCTTCTGGAAGATCATGTACGGTGCGTGGATGAAATCTATTATGAATAGCCGTATCACCCCTATTCACAGAATCAATCATTCCCCTTGTGGCATTTGACGTATTTTCCCACATAACCACACAATCTGTGGCAAAATTAAAATTTCTTAGCTCCTTTTCAAGGAAACCCGACGCGGTCTCGATTAAAAGATCTTTAAAATTGATTTCTTCATTGCAAAACCTTGGAGTAGCTCTCCCATTTATGAGAAGTCTAATTGGAGATTTAAATTTACCTCCACCAAAAAGAACATCACACTTTCCTCCCATAAGTGATAGTTTATCAAATTGATGCCTCAAAACTACACCAAATTTTTTATAGGTCATTTCGCTATACGTTCTAGAAAGTAGTTCGGCCAATCTATCAGACAATGTGTCCGGATGCCCTCTACCCTTTCTTTCGGTAATTTCAAAATCGAGCTCTTCGATATTTTTTAATTCTTTGTATATTTTTATATTCATATTATTAATTTTTGTCTTTTTAATTCGATAAATTTATCTGAAAATTCTCGCTGACTAGGCGTTGACATCTTTCTCTTTTCTTCACTGTCTGGTTTGAATTCTGTTTTCATGTTTATATCTTTTGAATAGAGATGGGAAATATTTTCAATATTTGATTTCTCACTTTCGGTTAACGTAATACCAAACTCATTTTGAATGATACTCACAAGACTACCCTTTAAATCTCTATAATCAAGAAATGTTCCCTTGTCGGAATTAGCTTTTTTTGCTGATTCACAGAAAGAACCCAAAATTCTTGAAATATACTCACTTTCTTCAATAAACATTAAGCTTTCTTCGTCTAAATTTAGATACTTACTGAAATATTTTCCGTACCTTGCTCTACTTCTTAGCCATCCAGGTGGCTTCTTAAGAACAGACGACATAACCTCGAGCCCGTTTCTGTGTATAAATAGCCATTTAGTTTTTGGAAATTCTTTAAGAACCATATCAATATACAGAGTGTTCCAGCTTCGAAATTTTATAAAAAAATACTCACATCTTCCTGGAGAGCAAGCCGAAAGAGCATTCACCACAGATTTCAAAAGCTCTCGTCTTTTTTTGTCTAGAATCTTAAGGTCTGGATCGAGTACGGCATTAATAATTGTAGGTTCTGACAATACAAAAAAACGCTCGTTGTGCGCCAACATCTGAGTAGCTAAAGTTGAACCACAGCGCGACATATGAAAAATAAAACCCCATTTTTTTGTATCAGAAAAATTTTTATATTCGTTTATAAAATCATCAATATCTACACGAAATACCCTTTGATCATTTTGGTCAAAGTGTAGAGGTCGAGCGAGGAGCTCATCTTCTTCAGGAAGTTTAATTTGGGTTTTTAAGATATCAAAATTTTTAGCAAGCGAATCAATAAAAAAAGGTTCTTTAAAATAATTTTTTGGTAATTTAAAGAGAACGACTTCATAAGAATCACCGACCTTGTTCATGGCCACAGGAATCTGAACTTCATCACAACTATTTTGTATCATAAAATTTTGTCTACAAGAGAATACCAATCGTTCACTTCATGAACTTGTGATGCTGTTTCTTTGAATTTTGCAGCTTCCTCATTGTTGGGCCTAAATAAATAAAGGTTTTTAACCTTTCCTGTTAAAAATCCCAAAACTTCAAGCCTATCATCAATGAAATGAGTTACCCCAAACTCTAAACACATTTTTGACTTATCTCTTCCGTTTTCATTTCTAATTATTCTTTTTTTTAAAATTCCTGTATATTCACAAAATTTATTGTGGTCTATCCACGACATTATTTTATGATCAGCAACATCGGTCGCCTTAAAGAGTACGAATATATTGCCCTTAAACTTTTCCTTATTTAAAAGTCTCAGAGATTCAAAAGCCCCTTCAACAGGAGGAATAGAGTTATAATCTCCTGATACAAAAAATTCAGGTGTTGTTCCAAAACCCACGTGGTCAATGATTACATTTCCAAAGTCAACCCCAAGAATTTCGTTTTCAAAAGATGACACATTAATACTGTGTAATTTTTATATAATTCAATATTACCATGCTTAATATAAAAAGTACTGCATGCTCTGGTCTGGTACGAGTCCAAGACCGGTGTTAAGCCCCATTCTAGCTGGCTTGAGTCTCAGTCCCTTGGGTGTTTAGTGCGAAGTTGAAACCCTAATAATCCAAGAAACCGACGGTTCCATTCCCTCCTAAAAACTCACTTTTTGCTTTCCGATATTCAGCATACGGTTTTCCTTCGTATTGCAATTTGAGCTGATTATATTCTTTGAGTTTTTCTGGATGAGACACAAGATAATCTCTGACCCTATAATAATCGTCTTCTCGTGCCCCCTTAACAGTAACGAGATAGTCAATCTGCACCCCTTCTTTGCTTTTGAATACGGCCAAGTTATTGTTCCAAAGCAATTCTACGTGTTTTGGAATATAGTGTAGCTTCATAATCTCAACAACAGTTCTAAATTGTTCTCGTTCTACACGTATCTGAATATCTATATCAAATTTCCCAACGGCACCAGGAACAGAACAACTGCCAACATGCTGAATGTCTACGATTGGTAGCAAAGTTATGAGCTGGTCTTTCTTTTCATTGAAAATAGTTCTTGCCTTACCAAAGATCTCCTCTGAAGAAAAGAAGTGTACGAGTTCGGTATCGTTCATACAATGATTATACTTCAAAAGGTGTGGCTGGCCGTTTGGTGCGTCCATATCAGCGACTCTATTTTATTCAGCAAATAGATGCTTAAGATACTGATCAGGATTATCTAAAAATCCCTTGGTTATCTCATAATGCTTCGTATCCTTATATCCAATCTGCCTCAACCGCTCTCCGTCACAGGAATAGATCGTCGCATTGGGATATGCGAGCAGAATTGGCGAATGTGTTGCAATTATAAATTGCGATTCGGGATTCTTCGCTAGATCGTGAATGATTCGCAAAAGGGCAAGTTGCCTTTGCGGAGAAAGCGCAGCTTCCGGCTCATCGAAAATATAAAAGCCCCCGTCGCCGAGTCTGTTCTTAAAAAATGAAAGAAAGCTTTCTCCGTGAGATTGTTCGTGAAGAGATTTGCCACCATATCCATTATAGGCAGTTTTACCAATCCGAGGATGCTTTGACAAGTCATCGAGATAGTTTCCAATGTTAAAAAAACTTTCGGCACGAAAAAAGTACCCATCTCTCGGCTTTTTTCTCCAGGACAGAGTCAACGCCGACGAAAACTCATTAATCTGATTTCCGTAGACTTCGTCTGCGGTGTTAAAATTAATACTCCTGCTTCCACCTTCCTTTCCAAATCCCGCTCTCGTCGCTATCGCCTCGAGAATGGTCGATTTGCCCGTACCGTTCTCGCCTATGAAAAATGTAACCTGAGTAGGAAATGTGATGTCCTTAAGATTCTGGATTATGTCCAAAGAAAAGGGATACTTGGAAGAATCCCTTTTCTTTTCAGAATCAACCTTAACCTTATCCAAAATGGGTCCATCAAGATGCATATGATTCATCATATTAACTTAATCTCTCAGATTCAGATAGCAATTTGCCTCTCTTGGAGGAGTCTCGGCCTGTCACATGAGTGCTGATGGTCCAGGACCTTCACCAAATATTATATGTTGATAATTATACTCCTTTTTCGGTTCGAGTCTCAGAGGTGCTATTTTGATCTTCTTTGTACAACATACTGCCTACTTGGAGGAGGGGGCGGCTCTTTTTTGTATGCATCCCTATCTATGATAAATTTTGCATGTTCGTACTCTCTATCTGATCGAGTTAATTCTTTTTGATTTTTAATTTTGAGGATATTTTTCCTAATAGCACCGAGGCTTGATAATTTTACGGGTTTATTATCTTCAAAAACGTAAGCACACAAAAAGTAAAAATCTCCATCTTTATAAAACTTTTGAAACCTAGGAAACGAAGAACTAGCATAATTAAAACCCTTGCAGAACATAATTGAAATTGTCTTGATAACATGCTCTTTTTGTGGTTGTTCTTTATCTCTTTGGGCTTTTGTTGCCAAATAATCGGGATCTAATTCTGTATTTGGATAAATATAAACATGATAATCATCAGCATCTCGATTCACCACAACACTTACCTGAATTAGATTATTTTTATCATCGTCGCCTTCCTTGCTCCAATGTTTAATTATTGGGAAAATACGCTGGGCCGCTTCTCTGGTTGAGAAAAACATACCGACTTCAAAATAATTATTGGAAACACTTTCACTATGAACCCAAACCATACCTTTCCAGTCCTCGCTATTATATTTGGGAATAGCACTCAAATAAAAAGTGTAGTAAATAAAGATAGTTTTTTCCAAAAGCTGCTGGATACCTAGCATACAGACAGCTAAAAGAAGGTTTAAGTACCATTGAGAAAATGCAAAAACTGATGAGATAATACCTACCAACGTTAGTATTCTTAAAATCCACTTAATCCATTTTTCATAATATTCATTTACATGGATTTTAGGGATACCCTTTTTGAATGAAATATAGAAAAAGCGACCTTTGTTTTTTCTCCATAATAAAATAGATTTGAAAACAAAGTTCTTATGCACCTTCTTAATCTTCTCTAGAATACTCTGCATTGCGACTCTGATTTTACCATTTACTGCTCTTTTGACCCATTTAGGTCTCGAACCAATTTCGTAGCTTAAAATATAGAAATGAAAAATGACCCGTCTAGGACGCTTTTCTGAATTTTCTAAACCACCCTTATTTTTCCTCACCTGTCCTGGTCTGTAGGTACCAAAAACTAAACTGCTGGCCTCCTCGGTCTCGTACTTTTTATCATCAAGCCCAGTAAGAGTTTTTTCAAGTTTTTCATTTTAGAATTTAGACCCTCTTCGGATTAAGGCTTCATTTCCTCATCAAAGATATCAAAGCCGCTAGGAACTCTTCTGCGCATAATCGAGACCGCCATTGACCAATACAAAAGAAACACAATAAATATTGGAATATATCTAGCAAACAAAGACTTCTCTACATTGCTCTTAGGAATAAACTCCATTGCCAATAAGAATAAAGGAGCCACCACAAGAAAAGTAGCCATTATCATTTTTTGGTGCTTTCGCTTTAGCTTTTCAAAGTATGGAGAAAGAGAAGGAATTTTACTAAAGATTGGTTTGCTAATTTTTTTAATAGGTCGGCTTCCTTTTATTGTTCCTTCGATTCTGATTTCATCACCAGTTTTTCCTGTATGAAAAACCTGAAGAACCACTCCTTCATTCTGATCAAAATAATCAAAATTTATTTTAAGTTCATTTTGTAAGTGCTTATTAGAGTCTTTTGGATCAACAAGTGGTGAAATCATAAAATTATTTGCACCATTTTTTTCATAAATAATTTCAACATTTAAAAAATTAGTTGAACCGGAACCGACAATTTTAATCGGATCTAATGAAGCAATATCTTCCGAAGATATGGTTTCCTTTCCAAAATTCCAAAATGCTACTCGTGCAATTGATAAATTCTTTACATTAGAACCAGCATATTTAATTTCTAGATCGTTTATCCTACTAATATTGTCTTCAATGATATTAATACTTCTTACTGCATACACAGGTGCTCGGTACTTAATACTTTTATAGTAGAAATAATAAGCTAAGACAATTCCCATAATAGCCAGGAGTAGAGAGATTAGATTAAACAAAGGAACATTCTCAAGTATCTGCTGTGTCTGTTGTAAAAATATTAATTTCATAATTTTATTATACTCCTCGGACTCCGAACCTACCTCAAACTGGCTGCCGGTCAGGGACTCGAACCCCAATAAACGCCTCCAAAGGGCGCTGTCCTACCATTAGACGAACCGGCAATAAAGCGGGCCATCCCGCTTTCATATAATGCCCAATATTTAAGATTATCTCAAGTTTTTACGCAGAGGCAGAAGATTCTCAGCACGAATCTCTTTTTTTAACACATCGTACGTGCCGAGCACAAAAACCCAAATATCATGCTGATACACTCATTACTATCGCCAACTCAAGGGGTAGCTGTGGGATCAGTGAGGCACTAGAACGTTCGCACGCTGTAAGCATACTCGCAAGTACCCCCGAAGTAATCTGCGCTGAGGTATCTGCGGACAGTTCTTTGAGCCATACAAAATCCGTGTCAGACACTTGCTCCTGTATTGTTTTTTCCATCGCTGACGAACATCGCAACAAAAGCGCAAGACGCATTTTTTCTAAAATCATCTTCGTGAAGACTTCAATATCAGCATTTTGTGCGACAGCACTCTGCACAACCTCAAGCGCACCCGCAACATCCTTCCGAGCAACTGCTGTCACCAGTGCGTTTACCAGTGTCGTGCGAGGCGCACCTGTAATAGCTTCAACATCAGCACTCGTTATCTTTTTTCCACCTATCGAACTAATCACTTTCTGAAGGACACCGAGCGTATCTCGAAATGAGCCATCACCCAACAGGGCGATCAGGTCTGCAGATGAAGCATCGATTGAAAAACCCTCTTCCGTAGCAATATCCGCAACCACTTTTTTAAGCACAGATTGCGCTGGTTTTTTGAAAGAAAACGTCTGACATCGAGAAATGACCGTTTCCGGCAGCTTGTGCATCTCTGTTGTTGCGAGAATAAATACCACATATGCCGGTGGCTCCTCAAGAGTCTTGAGGAGGGCGTTGAAGGCCTCTTTCGTGAGCATGTGCACCTCATCGATGATATATACCTTATATGGCGACTCAAATGGCAATGTATTCACCGATTCACGAATCTCACGGACATCGTCAATACCACGATTCGACGCCGCATCTATTTCATATATATCGTTGCCACTCGTGCCGATCTCCCGAGCAAAGATTCGCGCAATAGATGTCTTTCCTGTGCCACGTGAGCCAGAAAAAAGATACGCGTGGGAAATATTTTTCT